>JAPLUA010000638.1 GCA_026397855.1 Verrucomicrobiota bacterium
TGGCCTCGCTCCTGAAACGGATGCTGCCCCCGTGCTGCTCGACGCAGCTCTTTACGATCGAAAGGCCCAGGCCGTGCCCGGCTATGCCCCCTGTGTTTGATGCCCGGAAGAAGGGCTCGAATACCTCTGGCTGGTCGCCCGGCGGTATCCCGATGCCCCGGTCCTGCACCTCGATCAAATAGTGCGCGCCGGCAGCCTCCAGGCTGACCGCGACGGGGCCATCGGAGTATTTCAAGGCATTGGATACCAGGTTGTCCAGCGCCTGCCGAAGGCAGATCGGGTCCGCTGTCACCGGGAATCGCCCGGCGGCAGCCTCCAGGTGGAGCCGTCCGCCCTGGTCGTGGTCCTCCAGCAATTGTTCGAAAAACTCCCGCAGGTCGAACGGGATGGGATCAAACGGCAGCCGCTGCATCCGCGAGCGCGCCAGGAACAGCGTCTGCGCAATGATGGACTGCATGCGCGTCAGCGCCTGCTGCATGCGATCGAGGATCTGTTTGGGCGCCTCCGGGGAGGCGGCTCGCCATGCCGGAGCAGGTTGGTGTAGCCGAGCGCGACGAAGAGGGGGTCGCGCAAGTCATGGACGATCCCGCCGAAAGGCTGCGTGGCGCGCTCCATTTGCTTTTCCTGCCGCTGCCGCTGCGCCTGCCGGCGGCTCAGCCGGACGCCGATGGCACCGAGCAGGTCCGCGAACTCCACCGGCTTGATCAGGTAATCATCCGCCCCCAGGTTCATCCCCTGGCGCACCTTGCTCGGCTCGGACTGGCCGGTGAGGAAAATGACCGGGATGTCCGCCAGCGCCGGGTCGCGTCGCAAGGTTTCCAGCACCTCGTAGCCATCCATGCCGGGCATGTTCAGGTCGCATACGATGAGGTCGGGCTGGCACTCGGACGCCAGGCTTACCCCTGTCCTGCCGTCCGAAGCCTCTGCCACCTCGAACCCTTTCCTGGACAGGAATCTTGCGATGACCCGCAGAAAATCCTGCTCATCATCAATGACCAGGATTTTGCTCATGACGTGCCGGAGCTTTGCTTCACTCAGCCCCGAGAATGGTCCCAAGTCCGCCCGTTGCCAAGCATTTCTGCACGGCGAATATTGCTCGCTAACGATATTTATACTTTAAAAAGGTCCGCGGAACTGCTAGGATAAGTCTGGATCGTAGAATGCCAAAGCTGAAAGATGTTGAGTCCGGTGCGAACGCAAGCGTCTGGGGAACAAATAAACCCGGATGCCGCACGGTTCGTCTTTCCGGGCTGGAAGATGAAAGAGATTGGCTGCGACACTCTAAACTATGAGTAAAGTCATCCGGATTCTCATGCTCGAAGGCGCTTCCGCCGAGGTCGATAGGATCATCAGCGAACTGCGCCAGAAGGCCCTCGGTGTCGAGACCCGGCGCGTTTCTACGGAAGCGGACTTCCAGCGCCAGCTCCGCGAGTTTGAGCCTGACCTCATTCTGGCCGACAACCCGGCCCCTGCCTCCGGCGAGCTCCCGGCGCTGGCAGCGGCCAGGAAGGAATGTCCCGCCGCCCCGTTCATCTTCATTTCAGACTCAATTCGGGGAACCAGTGAACGGAACCGCGCCCAGAAGCAACTGGCGGCTTTCTTTGCCCTGGGCCAGCAGCTCAGCACTGCTAAAACGGTCGCTGAAGCCGGCGATATCATCTTCCAGGTCGCAGATCAGTTGCTGGGGTGGGACGCGTTCAGCTTCGCCATCTATTCGCCGGGCGACAAGGTCTTGCGCTACGTGATGGATGGCGACACCGTGGATGGCCGGCGGGTTTCCGGCGTCGGCTCCTGCATCGACCACCCGCCCTCTGCGCTCGCGGAGCGTGTGATCCAGGAAGGGGGACAGTTGATTCTCAAGGAAAGCGTGGGCCAGCCGGTCGCGGGCGCGCTCGCCTTCGGCGACAAGGTCCGCCCCTCCGCTTCCATCCTCTACGTCCCGATCCGCGACGGATCCACCGTCATCGGCGTGATCTCTATCCAGAGTTACGCGCCCAACGCCTATGACCGGGGAAACCTGGAAACCCTGCAGACGCTGGCCGACTACTGTGCCGGGGCGCTCATCAGGATCCGCGCCCAGGATGCGCTGGGCGAAAGCGAGGCAAACTACCGGTCGCTGGCGGAGAAGTCGCCCGACGCCATCCTGCTGCACAGGTACGCGAAAATCGTTTATGCAAACCCCGCGGCGCTCAAGCTCCTGCGCGAGAAGAGCCTGGAGGGGTTGCTCGGCCTGTCCATCTTCGACCTTGTGCCGCCCGAGAACTGCGAGATCATCCGCCGGCGGATCGAGGTTGCCACTGGAGGCGGCAGCACGTCCCCGCTGGAACAGAAGATCCTCCGCCGCGACGGGTCGGTCGTGGATGTTGAGGCGATCAGCGTGCCCTTTACTTACAAGGGCGTTCCGTCGGTGCAGACGATTGCGTGCGACATCACGGAGCGCAAACACCTTGAACAGCAGTTGCGCCAGGCGCAGAAGATGGAGGCCATTGGCCTGCTCGCCGGCGGGGTGGCGCACGATTTCAACAACCTGCTCGCGGTGATTCGCGGCAGCTCCGAATTCCTGATGCTGGCCCCGGACCAGTTCAGCGCCGAGACCAGGGAGTGCCTCAACCAGATCACCACCGCCTCGGAACGGGGTGCCGGCCTGACGCGCCAGTTGCTGGCTTTCAGCCGCAAGCAGGTGATGCAGCCGGCCCCGATCCTCCTCAACGGAGCCGTCGCGGACCTGGCCAAGATGCTCAAGCGGGTCATCGGCGAGCAAATTGACCTTAAATGCCGCTACGAGCCCCAGTTGCCCTTTGTCCAGGCCGATCCCGGGATGATCGAGCAGGTGCTTATCAATCTCGCCATCAACAGCCGGGATGCCATGCCGCGCGGAGGTCAGCTCCTCATCGCCACCGAGGTCGTGGACCTGGATGAGGCACGCGCCCACGCCAATCCTGAGGCACGCCCGGGCAAGTTTGCATGCATCATCGTAAAGGACGCCGGGACGGGCATCCCGCCGGAGGATTTGCCGCGCATTTTCGAGCCGTTCTTCACCACCAAGGAACTCGGCAGGGGCACCGGGCTGGGGCTTGCCACAGTCTATGGCATCGTCAAACAGCATCAGGGCTGGATAGAGGTGTCCAGCCAGCCCGGCGAGGGCTCCACCTTTACCATTTTTCTGCCCGCCATCCCAAAACCGGTCGCCAAACCGTCCGAGTCCACCGCCGAGCCCCCGCTTCCGGGCGGCACGGAAACCATCCTGCTGGTCGAGGACGACTACTCGGTGCGGCTGATTACCCGCCGCGTGATCGAGGCGCGCGGATACAAGGTTTACGAGGCCGCCTCCGCCCGGGAAGCGCTGGACACCTGGCGCGGGCGGGAGCAGGAAATCGCCCTGCTGCTGAGCGATGTCGTCATGCCCGAGGGCATCACCGGGCGCGAATTGGCCGAAGAGATGCGCGCCAGCCATCCGGGTTTGAGGGTGATCCTGATGAGCAGCTACAACGCGGATGTCATCAGCAAGGACAGGAACTTCTTCCGTCTGAACAGGATGTTTTACCTCCAGAAACCCTGGCTCGCCCGCACCCTGCTCGAAACCCTCCGCCGCTGCCTGGACGAGAAACACTGAGTACTCTGTGATATATGGCACGTTTTACGTTGGCTGTAAGCTGGAGAATCATCTGGACCGCGCCCAGGCGGTCACTATTCCCCGCGCCCTGGTTGACACGGGCAGCGAGTACACTTGGATTCCTTCCAAGACACTCGAGAAGGTAGGGGTCAGCCGTGAAAAGAAGGATTTACTGTTTACGATGGCTAACGGGCAGACGATCACCCGGAGCGTTGTATTCGCTATTCTCAGGGTGGACAAGCATTTCACGGTTGATGAGGTTGTTTTTGGCGAGCCCGGAGAT
>JAPLUA010000439.1 GCA_026397855.1 Verrucomicrobiota bacterium
ATGATTAAGATTAGGAAAAAGAGCACGATTAGCGGCGCGGCCATCACGGCCGCCGAACGCGAGCGGTAGGGAGCATGCATATTCAGGCGCAGGCAGTTCTACTCCCCCCGCAAACCCGGGGCAAGATCAAAGCAAGGCAGATCAAAGCAAGGCAGACCAACAGCAAGGCGGGCAGCCAGGACCAAGTTGGCGCTGGCAATGCCGGGGTAACGCTGAGAGTATGCCGCCGATGGCCGCATATGCGCTAACGATTTTCATCGGGGCATTCCTGCTGTTCCAGGTGCAGCCGCTCATGGGCAAGCACATCCTGCCCTGGTTCGGCGGCGGGCCCGGAGTCTGGACCACCTGCATGTTGTTCTTCCAGGTGCTGCTGCTGGGTGGCTACGCCTACGCCCACTTCACATCGCGCTGGCTCAAGCCGCGCACGCAGGCCGTGGTGCACCTGGTCCTGCTGCTCACAGCGCTGGCCCTGCTGCCAATCACGCCAGGCGATGCCTGGAAACCACACGGCGATGGCAACCCCACCCTGCAGATCCTCGTTCTGCTGGCCGCGAGCCTCGGCCTCCCCTATTTCGTCCTGTCGGCCACCGGCCCGTTGATCCAGCACTGGTTCAGCCGCGCCAACCCCGGGGTTTCCCCTTACCGGCTCTACGCGCTCTCGAATGTCGGATCGCTGCTCGCGCTCGTCAGCTACCCGTTCTACTTCGAGACGCGGTTCACACGCATCGCCCAAGCCACCCTTTGGGGCTGGGGTCTGCTTGCCTACGTTCTCTGCTGCGGCCTGTGCGCGGTGAGGCTCTGGAAGGTAGAAGGGAAAGTGCAGGATGCCGAAACGGGATCCACGCAAGACACCAGTCGTCCCGCGGCCCCCGCCCCCGCGCCATCCGCTTTCACCCGGCTTCTCTGGCTGCTGCTCCCCGCCTGCGCATCCATCCTGCTGCTCGCGACCACCAACAAGCTCTGCCAGGACGTCGCATGCGGTTCCCTTTCACGATTGCCCTCATCGCCGCCCTCACCGGCTGGTGCTGGGCGCTCTTCTACGGCAGCGACTGGTCCATCTGGAAACAGGTGGCGGTTTATTGCGGCGGGCTGTTCGTCTGCTGCATGGTGTGCCACGGCGAACTCTACCGTCTCAAGCCCGATCCGCGCCAGCTCACCCGGTTCTACCTGATGATAGCAGCCGGCGGCGCGCTTGGGGGCATCTTCGTTGCTGTCGCAGCCCCCGTGATCTTCACCGACTACTACGAATTGCACTGGGGGCTTTTCCTGTGCGGCCTGTTGTTCCTGCTGGTCTGCATCCGGAGCCGCGGGGCCGACAGCCAGGACTGCGCGACTCCCGCAGCGGCCACCGGCAAGGAGTGGCCCTGGCTGGCCTGCCTCCTGCCGTTCTTTGTGTTCGGCGGCCTCGACTGGTTCATCGCCCGGCTGGCGGGACAATCAGGCTCCGGTTCCAAGGGCTGGTTGCTCGCCCTGCGCATCGGGATGTGGTCGGTCCTGGTGCTGCTGGTGGTCTCCTGGATCGCGCGCAGGAAGTTCAGGAACTTCCGGCACTGGCACTTCCTGGCCTGCCTCTGGCTGTTCCTGGGGCTGGCGGGCCTGGGCGCGACGCTCTGTATGCAGGCGCGCGATTCCCGCGAGGAGCGGGTTTATCGCTCCCGCAGCTTCTACGGCGTGCTCACGGTGTATGAATACAACAAGACCGACCCCGAATCCCACTACTTCCTCCTCCAGCACGGCCGCATCACCCATGGCCTGCAATTCGCAGATCCGGCCCGGGCCGCCTGGCCGATCAGCTATTACGGCCCGCAAAGCGGCATCGGGTTGGCGGTGGAGGCTTTGCCCCCCGGCCCCAGGCGCATCGGGGTCGTGGGCCTCGGCACCGGCACCATGGCGGCCTTCGGCCGGCCCGGCGACTACCTCCGGCTCTACGAGATTAACTCCCGGGTGCAAAGGTGGCCAACTCCTGGTTCTCCTCCCTCAATTCCCGGGTGCAGAAGGTGGCCAACTCCTTGTTTTCCTACCTCCCACGCTGCAAAGGCAAGGCCGAGGTCTCGCTCGGGGATGCCCGGCTCTCGCTGGAGCGCGAGCCGCCCCAGCATTTCGACCTGCTGGTGCTCGACGCCTTCAGCAGCGACGCCATCCCCGTCCACCTCCTGACCAAGGAGGCCTTCGAGGTTTACCAGCGCCACATCAACACCAACGGCATCATCGCGGTGCATATCTCCAACCATTACCTCGACCTCGAGCCGGTGGTCGTCAATCTCGCCCGCCACTTCGGCTACAAGCTGGCCGCCATTGACTACGATGACGCGGTCGAGGAGGGCGATTGGTGGCTCTATTCCTCAACCTGGATCCTGCTGACGCACGACGAACGCATCATCAAATCACCCTCCATCCGCGCCGCCGCCTACACCGTCAACACGAACTCCGCCAAAGTCCCCCTCTGGACAGATGACTTCAGCAGCCTGTACCAGGTCCTGAAATAGCCCGGCAGGCGCTGGCCATCCCGCGCCGATGGGCATGAGGGTGATCCTTTTCGAGGCAGGGGGAAAAATACGGCGCGGGCATCACACCCGCGCCTTACATTTGCCACGGCGCTACTGAGACTGGCCGCAGGCTGGGATGCCTGCTGAGGACCATCAGCTCCGTCGCTGACTTACTATACCACACCTGGTGGCGGTTGCAATCTTTTTTGTCCCGGACCGGCAGACCCGTGGCATCTCCGTCAGACGGGAGACGGGAGACGCCAGTTGCGAGTTGCGCTACTTGGGGCTGTTGACCGGGAACTGCGAGATCGCGCGCATGTATTGGGCGCGCTCGAAGGCGCTCGGGTCCGGGCAATTCTTCTGGCTGAGGCTGCCCTTGAGCTGGGCGACAGACTCATACTCATGCTCTTCCATCCAGGCGATGAGATCGCGCTCGATGACGCCGATCTGCCGGACGCCGTGGCGGATCAGCGTGGAGCACAGCATGGTGACATCGGCTCCGGCCATAAGGGTCTTGAGCACGTCCGATGCGCGGTGTACGCCGCTGGTGGCAGCCAGGCTGGCCTGCAGCTTGCCGTAAAGGAGCGCGATCCAGCGGAGCGGGACGCGCATCGCCATCGGGGTGCTGAGGAGGATATTGGGCTTCACCTCGAGAGCCTCCAGGTCGATGTCCGGCTGGTAAAACCGGTTG
>JAPLUA010000524.1 GCA_026397855.1 Verrucomicrobiota bacterium
AATGAAGACCGTGAGAAAGACAACAAGGATGGATGGCTTTCTCATGGGGTGACGACTGAAAACGACTGCGCAGTATCCGGCTGATCCTCAAATAGCATGGGGGAAGTCTATGGGCGGATCGGCGCGAGTCAAGTAAGCCGGGGCTCAGCCTTCGGGGAGGCCCCAGACCCAATCCCCTTCCGTGAGCGAAGTCTCATCCCGGGTCTTGCCCACGCTGATCACCCCACCGTCGTCCTTTTCATTCCAGCCGACCGAGTAGAGCAGATAGCGGCCCGCTTCGGTGCGCCGGTATTTGAGCGGCTCGCCATTGATGACATCGTGCGGGAGCTTCTGGATGAATTGCGGCTGGAGCTCGCCAAGCGCGGCTGGGTAGCAGCCCTTTCCCCGATGGTAGCGCTCCAGGGCGCAGGCGATGATCGCGCAGTCATCGGCGGTCTGGGAATAGGCGGCTTTCCGGGCCGTCCGCGATCCGCCCGGGAGCAGGAACGCAGAGGCGAAATGGTGGCGGAGAAACAAGCCGGCGGGCGATCGTTTGGTCACCGCGGAGATTCGCTCCTCCGCCTTGCGGCTGACGCGGGGGCTGATTTGCCGGTTAGCGAGATCAATCGTAGGCAGCAGACACTCGTCCACCATGCGGCTGCAGTTCAATTGCTCGAGCGCGAACCAGCCGCCCGGGGCGATGCTCATCAGCGAGGCGACCAGGTCCAATCCGGATTGTCGGCCGCCGGAACCTCCCCCGATCTGGTTGAACTTGTCTGGCGAACGCCGGATGTATTCGATGGTCGCGCTGCACCAGAGGCGCTCGGCAACCATAGCACGCCTGGCGTCCGCGCAGAAGTCAAAGCCCGCGAGCTGCGCCTGCAACGCGCGCAGTTGGGGCTCCGACCATCGGGGCATCCCCTCGGCGACGGGCTGGAGCGCGAGGGCCAGTTGCGCCATGCGCACCAGTTGCGAAATGAGCAGGGGCTCATCCTTGCAGGCATCCACGAGGCGAAGCAGGAGGCGGGTGTCCTCGAAGGCCTGGTCGGTCTGACCAAGGGCGAGCTCCGCGCAGGCGCGAAGCGACAACACCTGGGTCAATCGCTTCATGACAGCGAGATGCGGCAACAGGATTGCTGCAGGATCTTTGTCATCGTAGTGGATGTTGAAGCGCGAACAGGGAAGCTTGCCTGCCACCTGGAGTTCCTCGAAAACCGATGCGGTGTCGGAGAGCCCAGCCAGAACGCCCGCTGCGGCCTCCGGAACGGTGAAATCGGCAGCCGTCGCCCAACCCTTCCGGTCGGCACCCTTGTTGGCCGTGTTATGGATTCCCGGTGGCAATGGGGACAGGCCGTAGCGTTGGAGTTTCGCCGCCGAGGCGGCGAAAGCGGGATCCGCCGCCTCGGCTTCCTGGCGGGCAATCAGGTTGGACACGTTCAGAAACGCCGCGTGCCAGGCGGGCAGATCGGTTCGGTTCTTGACCCAGGAGTTCAGGCGTGCGGTGTTCGTCGTCTTCAGTTCGTTGGAGGCAGCATCGTAGTTCGATGCGAAGGGGCTGTTGCCTGGCGACATGCCCGGCGCGAAATCAAAGATCGGCGCCAGGAAGGGCGTCATGGCGAAGTTCTTGTCGTCAGGCACACTGGGCGGCACCATAGCGGAGAACTCCGTCGGCTCGCCTCGCGCGGCCATGGCCCGCTTGTAACTGTTCCAGGCCCACTCCCCGCGCCAGTTCTCCTCGATAAAGAACAGCCCTGCCAGGAGAAGCAAGCCGAGCAGCCAGATAAAGTAGCGCCAGGAATGCAGGAACTCCGCCAGGCTTCCGGCCGCCCGATTCGGGGTCGTCTTGCCATCGGTTGCGGGAAGGCTCATAACGGCAACTGTCTTCCGAAGCAATTCATAGCAGGTTTGACCGTATGCGACGCAATTCGTTTCGCACATTAATCCCGATGCGGACGAGCGTGACGCCTATTGTGAGAACCTGGACATCATCCGCCAGTATGCGCTGCGGGCGGGCATCCGGTTCTGGAACTTCTTCAGCGTTATCAGCCCTGCCGCAACGCCAACTCCCGCGAGGGCTCCCGGCCGTGCCCGACCAGCTCCAACCGGTCCGGGTGCAGAGTCACCACAGCGAAGGCGTTGGTGTCCCCGGTCTCCACCATGCCCTTGAGCGTGATGAACGGGACACCCTCGTGGACTCCGAATGAGCCCGCATGGTTGTGACCGTTGATCCAGGCCACCACATTCCGGTTCCGCTCAACCACCCCCAGCAACGCCTCGGCGTTCCACTCGTTGTGATTGTCCCTGGGAAAGACGGGGTGGTGCGCGAAAACAACCACCTTGCGCTTTGACGCCGCGGCCTGCCGGCAGGTGTCCTCGAACCAGGCCAACTGGCGCTCCCCCACAGCGCCATTCCAGCTCTGGGCGTTGGCGGCGCCCGTGGCGGCCAGGCGGTGCAGCTCGGCGGTGGCCGCGATGCTCTCCTTGGAGTCCTTCGGATGGGAGTAGGGGCTGATGTCGGTCGTATCCAGCATCACCAGGCAGAACGCGCCCGCGCGCACCGAATAATACCGATTCTTCAAGCCGAGCCGCCGCGGCACGCGCGCCTTGAACTCGTCCGGCAGTTCAAAATCGTGGTTCCCCAGCAGGTGCCGGAACTTGTGCCGCGACCTGGACAGTGGCTTCAACACCTCATCGAAGCTCTCCCAGTGCCTGTCAATCAGGTCGCCGAGGTTCACGCACCCGTCGAGGTCGAGGCCGTTGAAATGCTCCACCGCTTCCGCAAGTTTGCCGATGGACTTGCGGTAGAACCGGGTCTTCGAGGACTCGATGTCCGCAAACTGCGGGTCGGCCACCAGCCCGAGCCTAAGCTTCGGCGCCCGGCTGGCCCCCATCAGCAAAGGAGCTGCCACTGTAGTCGCAACCGAGGCGGCAATGAATCTGCGGCGAGAAAGCATACGGGGAAGCTATGTCTTCAAAATGATGCCAGAAGTCAGCACCGACCCGGGCACTGGCACAGGCCGGGCCCGCGAGCGTCACGTAAGGCACTCAGAAGCCGGGGGGGATTTTCGCCAGCCAGGAGGCGGGCGGGTCTTCGGACATGGTGTAGGCGTCTTTCCACCGCCTGGCGTTGATCCATGCGCCGTGACCATCGGCGAAAGCGACGTTCGCTCCGTCGCGCCCGTGTCCGTTATACGGGTTAGGCCAGTTTTCATAGGGGAAAACGGTCCCCTGGTCTTCCACGGCATCGAGCATGATAAAGATGTCCACCGGCCCGAACTTCATATCCTTCAAGGGAAGATTGATATGCGCGTAAGCGTTGACCGAGTTGAGCGTCTTCCGAGGGAAGGCGGGCGGAGGCGAACTGCTGCTGCTGTTGTTGTGCCAGTTACCGTATTGCTCGTAGCTGTGGCCATAAAGACCGTTGGCGGCACCGTCGGTCCGGCTCTTGGCGTTGTTATTCAGGTCGGTGTACTTGGTCATGATCTCGCCGTTGATCAGCGCCTGGTATTTGTTCGTGTCCCGGATGACATTTTGCGTGCCGGGACAGAGGAAGGACTTGAAGCTCTTCATGTAGGTCGGGTAGAGCCAGTTCAGGTCGTCTTCCCCCTGCTGCTGGCCCGGCTGCGAGTCGGGGTAATAAGTGCCCACCAGGTTCTTCTTCGCGTCGTCTTCCGCATACATCTGGCTGCTGAGGCCGATCTGCTTGAGGTTGTTGAGGCAGGAAAGCCTATTGGCCTTATCCTTGGCCTTGGCCAGGGCCGGCAGCAGCAAGGCGGCGAGGATGGCGATGATCGCGATGACCACCAGCAGTTCGATCAACGTGAACCCTCTTACGCGTAAAGGCAGCATCTTCATAGGTTCTCTGTCGGCTTAATTCATGTCAGCCCATCCGACGGGTGACATGGCTCCGATAGCTACTGAACCCTCTCATGGATTGTCGGGGAGGTCGAGCACTTTCGCGTGGTGGGGTGCCCGATTAAAAAGACGAGAACTCTTGTTGACAGGGCGGGCAACCCGGGAACATGTTCTACTCGGCATCAACTTATAACCGCCAAAGTTATGAAGAGAATCCTTTCCGCAGCCCTCTCCGCCTTAATCGCTGCCGGCACCTTCCCATCCGCCCGCGCGCAAACTTCAACGATGCTTAGTCCGCTGACGACCTTTGGGAATGCGGGCGACGGCACCATCCAACCGGGGGCCACGGATCCCTACCCGCCCCTGGACACCGGCAGCAACCAGCGAGGCATGGCATACGATCCCGTGAGCGGGAACGTGGTGCTCGTGGATACGCATTCGGGCGGGGGCGGCGGCTTCCTTGCGGGGGCGATTTACATCCTGGACGGCACATACGGCACCAACATCACCACGCTGAACACCAACGGGATGGTGTACGCCGGCAGCGGCTATGCGGATGCGGCGGCGGGGGTGACCGATGACGGTGTGGTTTACGTCGCCGACCAGGTCAACAACAGCGCCACCACGGCCTTCATCATCTACCGATGGGACAGCGTGGCCTCCACGGCACCGCCCTACATGTGCTTTTCCAACACCATTACCCCCTACCAGCGTTACGGCATCAGCTTTGACATACGCGGTGCAGGGACCAACACCCAGATCATCGTGGGCTCCCAGTCCCAGAGCGGCTCGACCGGCACCAACGTGGTCATCTTCACCACCGCCGACGGGACGAACTTTGCCGCCAACGTGTTGTCCACGGGCGTGGCCAGCCCCAACTTCAACGACGGTATCGCCTTCGGCCCGGGGAATACGTTCTGGGCCAAGCGCGTCGGCGCTCCGCTGCTCCTCATGGCCTTCAACCTGGCAACCCGCACGGCCACGCTGGTGCAGAGCTTCGACAGCAGCGTGTTTATCGGCAGCGCCAACCTGGGACCCATCGCCGTGGACAACGCACACCATCTCATGGCGGCGATCAATGTAACCAGCGGCACTACCGGGCCGGAGCAGGTGCGGCTGTATGATATTTCCGCCACCAACAGCCCGCCCGTCCTGCTCGATGTGAAGGACTACGTGCCGAACAACGTCAATGCCACGGCTCCGGCTGGCTACCTGGACTTTGGCGGCGGGAGGTTGTACTCCCACGTCATCAATAACGGGATGGCGACCTTCTCGGTGGGGGCAGTCCCGACGCCGGTGCCTGTGCTGCTGATGCAATTGCCGGCAACGAACCGCGTGCCGGTCGGCACAACGGTCCGGCACGAGATGTTAGCCTATCCGCAGGCCACTTGGCAGTGGACGAAGAACGGCGCCAACCTGCCCGGCGCGACCAACGCCTATTATGCGATGACCTCCGTTACCACCAACGACGCGGGCCAATACCACGTAAAGGTAACCAACGGCGGAGGCTCCGTGGATAGCACCACGAATCAGCTCATCATCCTCGGCCCGGCTGATATGTACCATCTGAACCTCGTGTGGAGCGCCGCCCCGGGCAGCGCGCCTTACATCGACAACACCGGCAGCGCAACCACCCCGAACCAGCGCACCATCGCTTACAACGCGCGATCCAACGAGCTCTACATCGTCAGCCGCGCCAGCCAGAACTTCACAATCTGCGCCGTCAACGCCACCAACATCTCGGCCTCGGCGCCCGCCGTGATCAAGACTCTTAACACCAATGGGCTCGTCTTCGCTTCCGCCGGGATCAGTGTCGTCGCCATCGGGGTGGCCGAGGACGGGGCAATTTACGCCTGCAACGCGACTGCCGATGCCACCGGCGGTAATGGCGCCATGTTCCGGGTCTATCGCTGGGCCGATTCGGATCCCAACACACTTCCAGTGCAGATCTTCTCCGGCGACCCGGCCGGCCAATCCGCCGCCTTCCGCTGGGGTGACACTCTGGCGGTCCGTGGCACGGGCCCTGGCACCCAGCTCCTCCTCGACAGCTATGACGACGCCCAGCGCTATGTTTCCATCCTCGCCCCCACTGACATCACCCTGGCCAACTGGTCCAGCACCTTTAACTTCCAGACCAAGGTCGGCACGGGCCTGGGACGGAGCATGGAATGGGGTGCAGGAAACACGATCTGGCAGAAGCGCCGCGCCACCGCGCTGGTGCAATCAGGCATTGATCCCACCACCTCGGGCGGCATCAGCACCGTGCTGGCCAGTTACACCAGTTTGCCCGGTGCCGCCCCGACCGTTATTGGACCTGTGGGCCTCGATTTGAGTCGCAACCTGTTGGTCGGCATTGCCACCAACTCAGCCTCGGTCGGCCCGGCCTCGTTGAACCTGTATGACGTCACTAGCTTTAGCGCGCCGATTGCTCTGGCGGCCTACACGTTCCCCCAAAGCCCTTACAAGGATAACAAGAACTGCATTGGCCAGTGCTTCTTCGCCGGGGACTACGTCTTCGCCATCTGCGGCAATAACGGCGTCATGGCCTACAAAGTAGTCGTGGGGCCTCCGACGCCTCCCGCGTTCCTTGTCCAGCCAAGGAACCTGCAGCTTGTCGAGGCCAGCGCCGGCACGATGAGCGTGACGCTGGACCAGACCGCCGCCTACCAATGGCAGAAGGGCGGCACCAATATCGCCGGCGCCACTGCCTCCAGCTACACGATCAGTCCCGCCCAGCTCAGCGACGCGGCCAGTTACCGGTGCGTGGCCTCGAACTTCTTCGGAATGAACACCAGCTCCGTGGCGGTGGTCACCATCCGGGCCCTGGCCGATGTTTATCATCTAACACGGATCTGGAGCCTCGGCCCGCTGAGCCGGCCTTACCTGCTTGCCGACACCGACACTTCTAGAGGCCAGACGCCTCTTTATCGCAGCATTGCCTACAACAGCTTGTCGAATCAGATTTATGTGATCAGCCGCACCAACGCCAGCTCGGGCCTGAGCATCAATGTGCTGGATGCCTCCACGGGGGCTGACTTGTATCAGCTCGATACGACCGGTATTACGGGCGGAAGCATCGTCCTGCTGGCGATGGGGGTTGGAGAGGACGGCTCCGTCTATGCCGCGAACGAAGACAGCACGGGGAGCAGCCCGGCCACTTACAAGCTCTACCGGTGGGCGGATTCGGCCAGCAGTACCCTGCCAACCTTGGTTTACGCGGGTGAACCAGCAAGTCAAAGCACGGTCCTGCGGTGGGGTGACAACATGAATGTGCGCAGCGGCGGCACCAATACGGAGGTCTTGATTGACACATGGCAAGGCACCTTTGCCGCCATCCTCAAGCCGGCGGATAGTTCGCTCGGCTCCTTCACCAGCTCCTATTTCACGGAAAGCACTCCCAGCTCTCCGATCGGCCGCAGCCTGCAGTTCGGAACCGGCAACAGAGCCTGGCAGAAGCGGTCGGGCAAGGACTTGCAGCTCTACGCCTAC
>JAPLUA010000312.1 GCA_026397855.1 Verrucomicrobiota bacterium
CCACCGCCCCCCGCCCGCGCCGCCTCCCGCCGTCGGATTTCCCCCGTCGCCTCAAACCCGTCCATCCCCGGCATCTGACAGTCCATGATGATGATGTCGTAGGCCGAGCGTTCCCACGCCTCGACCGCCTCCCGCCCGTTCACGGCGAAATCGGCCCGATACCCCAGGCTCTCCAGCATATACGTCGCCAGACGCCGATTAGGCTCATGATCCTCCGCCACCAGGATGCGCAGAGCCCTCGCGGCCGCCGCTTCCTGGGCGCTGTCCGCCTCCACGGCCGCCGCCTCCGGCTCCACCGCTGGGGCAGACGCCACTTCCAGGGCGAGATCGAACCAGAACATCGACCCCTTCCCCACGGCGCTCTCCATCCCCATGCAGCCCCCCATCAGTTCCACAATCCGCTTCGAAATCGCCAGCCCCAGCCCCGTGCCGCCCCGCCGCCGCCCCGCCCCGGTCGGTGAACTTCATCCCATTCCCCGCCAGGTTCATCAGCACCTGTCGCAGCCGCCCCGAGTCCCCCTTGATCCACTCCGGAATGTCCTCCGCCACGTCAGCAGACAGCGCCAGCCCCCGCTCCTGCGCCCGCGGATGGAGCAACCGCACCAGGTCCCCCGCCAGCTTGCGCGGGTTCAGGGGTTGCTCATCCAACTGGAGTTGGCCCCCGGCCTCGATCTTCGAAAAGTCCAGGATGTCATTGATGATATGCAGCAGCGCATCGCCGCTCGCCGCCACCGTGCGCGCATATTCCGCCTGCCGCGGATTCAGGGGCGTCTTGAGCAGCAGGCTCGTCATCCCCAGCACCGCGTTCATCGGCGTCCGGATCTCATGGCTCATCACCGCCAGAAAATCACTCTTCGCCCGGCTGCCTTCCGTCGCCTCCACGGTCAGGGAGTTGGCGTGCGCATTGGCCGTTTCCAGGGCCGCGTTGGTCTGCTGAAGCTTCTCCTCCGCCAGCTTCCGGGCCGTGATGTCGCGGCTGATCCCCAGCACGCCGATGATTTCTCCGTCCGGGCCCCAATAGGGCGTCTTCAGGGTGTGCAGCAGTGCCTTCCGGCCTTCGGGATAGGTGACCCATTCCTCGTTGTGGCATGGCTCGCGCTTCCCTAGTATCCGCCGGTCCTGTTCCCGGAAGAAATCAGCAATCTCCTTGTCAAATAGGTCGTGGTCGGTCTTCCCGATAATCTCGATCCTCGGCCGGCCCACGAACTCGGCGAAGGCAGGGTTGCCCCCCAGGTAAACCCCCTCGGTATCCTTGAAAAAGACGATGTCAGGAATGGAATCGAGCAGGGAACTGATCAGGGCCGCCTGTCGTCGGATCTCGTCCTCCGCGCGCTTGCGCTCGGTCACGTCCTGGATAATAGAGTGGAGCACGGTGCGCCCGGCAAAATCAATGCGCCCGCTGGACACTTCCACTTCCCGCAGCGAGCCATCCGCCAAGCGGTGTTGGAACTCGAACCGGTTGGATAGCCCCTGCATCACCGCAGCCATCGCCTGCCGGACTTCCGCCGTGGAGGCCGTGTTGATGTCGATGATCCGCAGGGTCAGCAACCGTTCGTGCGAATAGCCGTAGAACCTCGCCGCGGCGTTGTTGGCTTCGATGATCGTGCCCTCCGTGGGGTCTACCATTAACATCATAGCCGCGTTGTTCACGAAGTGATTCCGATAGGACGCTTCGCTCGCCCGGAGTTCCTGCTCCAGCTGCTCCGCCATCCGCTGGGCCGTGGCGCGCGTGGTTAGCAAAGAGAGCGTCAACCCGAACAAGAGCAGGCTGATGACCGTCCCGCCAGATAAAGCGATCCAGGCACTGCCGTATTCCGTCGTGGCCGCCAGTCCCCTGAGCTGCACAAATCGCAGCGTCCAACGATGCCCGGCGAAATCTACCGGCGCCAGCCAGTCAATCCCGGGTGTGGCCGCCAGCGCCTTAGCCTCCGCACTCCGATTGTCGTAGAGCAACGTATCGGCCGATAGCACCTCCCCATCATAGACCTGTATGCCAATCTGCCGTTCCTTAAACCGCGCCTCCAAGACGCGCAAGGCTCCCTGGAGCAAGTCCGCCATGCGGTAGGGACTATAGACCCAGCCTTGAATCGCGGCGCGGCGCTGCACGACGGTTTCCACCGGCCATCCGTGCCGATACACCGGGACAAACATCAAAGTGCCCGCTTGCACATCCTGGTCAGTCTCTTGCACCAGCCTGACTTTCCCGGAGAGCGCCGGGCTACGCTCATCCCGCGCCCGCTCCAGTGCCGCCCGGCGCACGGGTTCGGTCAGCATGTCGTAGCCAAAGGCGCGCAAGTTGCGATTCGTGAACGGTTCGAGGTAGAGGATGGTGGAATAGGTCTCCCGATCGCCGGCGGGCCAGACCTGATAGTCCGGGAAACCTTGCTGGCGAATTTCCGCGACGTGCGCGCCCAGTTGCGCCCGGGGGATCAACGACGCATAGCCGAGACCCTGAATGCCCGGCAGGTCCTCTGCGAGCTGCAGCCCCTGGGTGAACGCCCGCCATTCCTCGCGTCCCACGGACCCCGCGGCATCAAACAAGGCCGCGCCCCTGTGCAGGGCTTGCGCGCCGATGTGGAGGCGGGCAAAGATATCAAGCCGGATCTCATTGCCGACCAATTTGAACTCCCGCAGCGCGTTCGATTCCGCATTCGCCTTGGCGTAAAGCGCGGCCATTCCGGTGACGAGTAACCCGGCGGCCAACAGGCTTAAGGCCACAACCATGCTGCGCGCGGCACTCGGGCGGCGGAGGGCGAAAAGATAGGTCGCTCCCCCTATGAACAGCACCAAAACCAGTCCCACGGGCAGGGCCGTGCGGCTGCCCAGCTTCCCTTTCCAATCCCCGGCGTCCACCTCCACGCCCAGCACCGCGAGCACCGCCCCGGTGCGCGGATCCGTCAGCGGGACCCCCGCCCAAATCCACACGCCCCTGCGGTCGCGGACCGGGCCTTCTACCGCGGCAACATTAGAGTCGAACCCGCGGCGGAATCCGGCGGGGACTTCCGCATAGACCTGGCCCGGCGGGGAAAAGTCCTTCGCGGTGCTCGGCTTGCTGTCCACAAAGAAGAAGACGGTGCCATCTCTCTGGCGGCCCAGGAGGTAAAGGAATCGGCATTGCGGGATCGTCAAACGGACACTGGTGAACTGTTCCTTGAGCCGTTGGTAGTCCGGTTGGTCTAAGTCGGCCGCGGTGCCGGTAAGCGCCTTGACCTGGTCGCGATTCACCGCCTGGGCCACGGTTCGCGCTTGCTCGAGCAGGCTGTCCCGCATCTCACGGTCGGACTGCGCGACCATCCACCAGGCAAATAGCCCCCCGGCCACGACGAGCAGCAGGATGAGGAGAACCGCACGCGAAAGGCGAAAGGCGGGTGTTGTTTTCTCGCGGTTCATAATGCTTCCTCCTTGAGGGTCCTCATCGGGCAGGACACATCATCGCACCGTTTTAGCTTCGACAGCCCGTGCGCCGCGTAGAGCGACATTAAAGGCGAGGCAGGTTTTTTTTTGGGGGGGGGGGGGGGAATTGGGTCATAATGCTAGGGTGCGGTTGCCGCCTTGATCACGGCGCGCCAGACCACGACCATGGAGGGTGGCGGGCGGAGGAGCGGAGGATGGCGAGCGGAAATAATCTGTTGCTGGCGGGCTTTTGCGCCTGAAATCTTCGCGTCCGTGCCCCATTCGAGCAGCCCGCAGAGCAAAGCACCCCCATCGGCACCGCGCAAGCCGTAGCGGAACCCAGCTCCCAACTCCCGCGCCAACTACGTGGCGATGGCATAATTCATAGAGCCTGTAGCAACAGCAACAGGCAATGGAACCTAGAATGCCCCACCTCCCCAGCGCAAGCCCCAAGTTGCCACTTCGGATTTCAGATTTCGGATTTCACGTCCCGCGTCCCCCTTCGGATTTCAGGTCCCCACCATCGCCCCCAATACCTCCACCAATTCCTTGAACACCCACGGCTTCGGCAGATGCACGATTCCGCTGAACCGCGCCGCCTCCAGGTCTGCCTTCTTCGTGTTGTAGCCGCTCGCGATGATCGCCTTTCCGCCTCGTGCGCCGCCCACACCGCCAGCGCCTCCGCCCCGTCCGCCGCCTCCACCACCTGGTAACCCAGCCGCACCAGGAACTTGTGCGTCAACTTCCGGAGGCTCTCATCGTCCTCTACCAGCAGGATCAAGCCGCCGCCGCCCGCTGCCGGCGCCACCAGCCCGGCCGGAACCACAGCATCGGCGGCCCGCACCTCTGCCGGCAGATACACCCGGAACGTGCTGCCCTTGCCCACCCGGCTCTCCACCTCCACCCACCCGCGATGCTGCCGCACGATCCCCTGCACCATCGCCAGGCTCAGCCCCGCACCTTGGACCACACCCTTGGTGGTAAAAAAGGGCTCGAAGACCCGCTTCAGCGTCTGTTCGTTCATCCCGCACCCGCTGTCCCCCACCACCAGCCGCACAAACCGTCCAACCCGTGCATCCAGGTGCCTCTTCCCCCGTCCGGCCCCCACCTCTTCCTCGCCCACCTCCACCTGCAGCACCCCGCCACCCGGCATCGCCTCCTGCGCATTCCGGCACAACGCCACCACCACATCCTCCACCAGCGCCTCGTCCGCCCACACCCGGCTAAGCGACGGGGGATGCTTGAACTCCAACGTGATGCCCTCCCCGAGCAACGGCCTCAGCCCCTCCAACCCCTTCGCGACCGTCGCCGCAAAATCCAGCGACTGCGGGCGTGTCACCGATTGGGCGCTGGACGCCAGCAACTGCTTCACCAGCCTCGCCGCTCGCTGACAGCTGGCCTCCATCACCCCCAGCAATTCCCGGTCTTCGCCCCACGAGCCCGACAGCTTCGTCAGCTCCAAAGCGGTCATCATGGCGGCGAGGATATTGTTGAACTCGTGCGCCACGCCGCCGCTCAGGCGGGCAATGGTTTCCATCTTCTGGGCTTGCTGCAAGATCGCCTCGGTGCGTTTACGCTCGCTGATGTCGGTCACGACCGCCCGGCACTCCTGCCCGGACGGCGCGCATACGGCTTTGAGGCGAACGGCGGAGGGCGGCTCGGCGCCTTCCAGCAGGCTTACCTCGCAAGCCTCCGGCTGCTTGCTCGCAAAGACCCGATCCAGAAAGGCCGCCAAGGCGGCACGATCCGCCTCGCATACGAATTGCCTCAGCCGCCGGGTCACCAGGTCGGACCGTTCCGCCCCAAGCAGCTTGGCAGCGCTGGGGTTGAGTTGACGTATCTCCCCATCCCGCCCCAGCGCGAGGTAGCCGACCGGTGCGAAGTCGTAGAAATCGGTGTAGCGCTCCAG
>JAPLUA010000009.1 GCA_026397855.1 Verrucomicrobiota bacterium
CCGCCCTGGACCGGTTCGCGCTGGCCGACCAGCGCCAGCGCTACGAAAATTGGCGCGCTGCCAGCGCTCGACTCAGCGCCGATGCGTCGCTGGTCGTGCATTTCGACTTTGAAAGGGTCGAATCGCCGGATCGGACGTTGCACAATCTGGCCGGAAGTGCGGCGGCGGCAGGGGATGCGACGATCGTGGGCTGCTCCCCGGCGCAAGGACGCTGGCTGGACAAACGCGCGTTGGAGTTTTCCGGCGTCAGCAGCCGCGTATTGTTGAACGTGCCTGGCGAGTTCAAGTCACTGACTTTTGCAGCGTGGGTGCGCGTCAACAGCCTCGATAATAATTACAACTCGTTGTTCTTGTGCGATGCTTTCAAGGCCGGTGCGGCACATTGGCAAATCCTTTCCACTGGCGAGGTGCGCCTCGGCGTTTCCAGCCCCGACACCAACGCCTTTCTGCACGCGGAATATGACACGCCGGTGGTCTTCACGCCGGAAAAACTGGGCCAATGGACTCACTTGGCCGTGGTCTATGATGCAGGTGCCAAACAGGTCACCCACTTCGTCAATGGCGAGGTGGTTGCGCGCCAACGGCTGCTGTTTGAGACCCCACTGCGACTGGGTCCCGCCCAGTTGGGCAATTGGAACCGTGGCGAGTACACCGCCGATGCCACACCGATCCGGAATTTCGGGGGCCGCATGGATGAGTTCGAGTTCTACCGCCGCTCGCTTAGCGGCAATGAAATCCGCCAACTCTACGAAGCGGGCCAGGCTCATTCCATCCGCATTGCCCAGGCAGCAGAATAATCTTTTGTCTCAAACCCGACTATGAAGCCCCCGCAAAGCATGGCTGCTCCCGCGAGAAGCTGGGGTTTCACCCTGATTGAACTTCTGGTCGTCATCGCCATTATAGCGATTTTGGCAGCGCTGCTGTTGCCAGCGCTTTCCAAAGCCAAGGCGAAGGCCAAACAGGCCGGCTGCATCAACAACATGAAGCAGGTCTCTCTCGCCATGAAAATGTACATGGATGACAATCGGGGCTTCGTGACGCCCGTGCTGGTGAACAAAGGCAATCGCCTTTTTCCGGATTGGACCTACGACCCGGCAACCTTCATTATCCAGAACAGCGGCGCGATGTGGTGGGTGGATATGTTGCGCGTAAATGGTTATGCGCCGGCGCGCAAGATGTTTGATTGTCCGAGCGAGGTCTCGTTCGCCGGTAGCGCCCGAGGTGGTTCAGCCACAACGAACAATTATCTGGGCATTGGCCTGAACCACCCGGAGTTCGCCTGGCGACTGGATGCGGCTGGCGGTGGCACCTACGCGGTGAGGGAAGGTCAGTTTACCAAACCGAGCCGCTCCGTCATGTTTGCCGACGCGGCGGCCGTCACCACGGCTACGATGGGTTTGCAAAACGCGGATTTGTGGGTGGAGGACGGGGCATATACTGCCGCCATGCTGGACGCGGGGTTTGGCGCCTGTTTTTTCCGGGTGCCTAGCGATGGGGGATTCTCTTCGGGTGATTCCCGTTCCGTGCCGCGGCACAACGGCCGGGTCAATACCGCCAGCCCGGATGGCCATGTGGCTGTCATCCGCAACAGCACCATTGGTTACAATTTACCGGCGAGCGACCCCGATGCAGTATGGACCCACTAGCGAGCAGCCCGATGGTCTTTTCTCCGCCTTCGAAATGAAGCCAATGAAACTGGTCTTCGCATTAACTGTGGCTTGGATGGCCTGCGCCGCGACCGGGTGCGGCCGTGCGAAAAATTCCGCGACCGGCTCCGAAGCGACGATGGTTGATCTGAACCGTGCGGTGGCAGCGATGACCATGATGAACGGACGCTGTCCCGCGAGCGTGTCCGAATTGACCAATTTCCCGGTCTTGCGCGGCAAGACTCTGCCGCTGCCGCCGGCAGGCAAGAAACTGGCTATTGATCCAGCGACTCGCCATGTGGTTGTGGCTGACAAGTGAAGTCAAAGATGGTAAATAGCCAGAAAACAACGTCCGGTTTAGCGCCCCTGCGGGGGAAGTATAGTGAAAGGCCTTGCCAAGTGAGTTGATGGCGGAAGCCTGAAGCAATTGAAGCCGAGCGACCGACTGGAAAAGCATGAGCAGACGAGCATTAAACACAAGCATTTCCTGTGGGTCAGAAGCGGATAACCGTCAGTAATCGAACAACCAAGTCAATAACAAGATCCAAATGAAAACAAAAATCCTACTCGCGTGGGGCTGCGCCGTAACTCTGGCGGGCCTCCAAACCGTCTCCGCCCAATATGTCACCGGTCACTGGCCCGTGAACGAAGGCTCAGGCGCTACCGTTCACAATACCAGTCCCAATAACGCGAATTGGGGCATGACGCTCGCTGCGGGCGGCGACCCCAATCTGTGGAGTTATTGGCAGCCCGGAGCCTATGCCTTTGCCAATGGCAACAACAATGCCAAGACCGCGGTCACTGCGGCGGCCGGCTGGACCTCGGGTGACAATCTGACCTTAAAGGCTGACTTTAACGTCACTGGAAATTTGCACGATTCAGGAAGCGTCTTCGGCGGGGGCGCGATCTTCGGCGCTGGCTACTTCACTCCTGGGGGCAACGGTCTGGGTTACAATGGTGGTGCCTTCTATGCGGTGGTTAATACCGCCAACCCGGCGGCACCCACGATCGAGTTTGACGTTGCTGGCATTGGCGCGGGCTCGTGGTCACAAGCCCTGCCTACGTCGGTGGTGAACCCGTCCGTCAACGGCGGATGGAACACGGCGGAATGGGATATTAGCAATAATTCATCGGCGAATTCCATGAGCCTGCAGTTTCGCCTGAACGGGACTGCCATCGGCGGGCCTGTCAATATCACAGGCGGTTACCTCGTAGATTTTACCGATCGCGCCGGATACACTGGTTCGGGAATGTATATCGGGGCCGCGGCAGATCAGGGTTACAACTCGTTCCGGGGCTCGATCCGCGACGTCAGCCTGACCGCGTCCGCCGTTCCCGAACCCTCTACCCTTGCGTTGGCCGGCCTCGCTGGGCTGATGGGCCTGGGGCTGTTCCGCCGGCGGAGTTAACCCTTCATACCTCAACTTGCCGGACTTAAACCAAACAAAACATCCAATGAAAACAAGAATACTACTCCCACTGGGCTGTTTCTTATTGGCCAGTCTTCAACCTGTCTCGGCCCAATATATCACAGGACAATGGCACCTGGACGAAGGAACGGGAACCACCGTTGGCAATTACAGCCCCAGCAACTACAGGTGGGACATGACCATTGCAGGTGACCCCAATCTGTGGAATTACTGGCAGCCCGGCGCTTATGCCTTTGCCAATGGTAACAACAACGCCGCCACGGCCCTCACCGATGCAGATGGTTGGTCTTGGGGGGATAACCTGACCTTAAAAGCCGACTTTAACGTGACTGGCAAATTAAATGACTCCGGAAACGTTTTTAGCGGGGGCGCGATCTTTGGTGCCGGCTACTTCACTGCTGGGGGTAATGAGCTGGGTTATAATGCCGGGGCGTTCTATGCAGTGGTTAATACTGCCAACCCAGCCGCGCCTACGATCGAGTTTGATGTTGCTGGCATTGCCCCCGGTTCATGGTCGCAGGCCCTACCCGCCTCGGTGGTGGACCCGGCCGTCAATGGCGGATGGAACACGGCCGAATGGTTTATCAAAAACGATTCAGTGGGAAATGCCATGACCCTGCAATTCCGCTTGAACGGGACGAATGTGGGCTCGGCCATCAGTGTTTCGGGAGGGTTTATTTACAATTTCAAGAACTTGGGCGGTTATCAGGGCACGAAGTTCTACATCGGCGCTGCCGCAGACCAAAGTTACAACTCGTTTCGTGGCTCGATCCGCAACGTGAGTTTGACCTCGACAACGCAAGGGGCGGCGCCGACTCTGACCGACAACCTGTTCAATGGCGTGACGATTCAAGGAACCGCGGGTGCCATATACCAGATACAATATGTCACCAACTTGGTCGCGACCGCCTGGCAAACCATTACCAACATTGCCACTTCAAGTACGAATTACACTTGGATCGACCTTCAATCACTCAACAATACGAAGCGCTTTTATCGAGCCGTGGTGCCATAAGGGGCACATCGGCGGTGGCGGTTGGTGGGCGGGGCGGGTGGCGCGGCGGAGCGCCCCGCCCCGTTTAGGTAAACTGCGGGCGGTTTCAGGCAGTTACGGCATCATGTATGAATTCAAGACCAAGACCGGCCGCTATTCTTGTGGTAGTCGCCGTCGCGTTGCTTTTGGCACCCTGGCAGGCTGGGGCAAACCTGGCCGCCTATTTCAAGTTCGACGGCACGGTTTCCGATCAAACCGGGCAGCATCCAGGGACGCTCTTCGGCCCCAGCAACTACGTGTCAGGGGTCGTTGGGCAAGCGCTCAATTTCTCAGCAGGGGCTTCAGGGCCTACCTATTTGGAATTGGCCAACCCGGACACGATTGATTTTGGCAAGGACTTCTCGGTTTCGCTCTGGCTCAAGACGACTTCCACGGGGCAGCGGGTGTTCCTGTCCAAGAACGTCACGAATGCCTGGGCGTATCCGGGAAAGCAGTTCATGACCTCGGGCCAGCAAGTAACCGCCGACTGCAACGGTTCCGGCACGTTTGTGGGTAACTTTACTGGCAGTGGGGTGAGCGTTACCGATGGGCAATGGCATCATGTGGTACTGACCTATTGTGGCACGATTTCCCCGTATTGGAGCTGGTATGTAGATGGTTACCAACAGAACTCGTATGGCCGGGATTTCACGATCGGCCCTGACGTGACGGGCCAGCACCTTCGCCTTGGGATGCGGGAAAATGGTTATGGAGTTTACTTTTTGGGCCAAATGGACGAAGTGGAGATCTATGATCAGACGCTGACTTCGCTTCAAGCGCAATACCTGTTTCAGCACCCGGGCTCGACCATCACCAACGCGCCCCTCCAGTTTGTCAATTCCGGCACCTTGTTCCCTCGGTCCTCGACGCAGGCGGCGACGACGATTTCGACCCTGAACGTGGATGGCCTGTCGACGACGGACCTGTTCATGATGCTTTCATTTCAGGGCTGCATCAATCGCGCCCAGCCGAGGATTTTTCTCGTAGGCCACGGCATCGTGGAAATGCAGGGCTCTCTCTCCAGCCAGTTCTGGCTGGATCAGATGGTCGGGTATGCCAAGACCAACTATACGAATCCCTACGCAATGATTAAATCGTTCACCAACCGACTGAACGGGTGCGTGCTCTATGATCCGACCATGTTTAGCAGCACGTCGGACAATAATCTCGCGCGCATCAACCTTGCCATCATGCTCTGTGCCAAGTATGGGGCGGTCGCCTTGACGCCCGCCCAGGTGGTGACCCTGAGCAACGCCCAAATCACGCTGCCGGTGCTGGCCGATGCCCGGACACTTGGGAGCACCTGGAAGACCATCTATAGCTATGCTCTGGCCAATCTGGCGCCGGTCATGCGGACGAACATCCTCCACCATCTGGGGGGGAGGAATGGGACGAACTTTTGTCTGTTGAATGTGGATTACCTGGTCGCGCAACAAATCTTTTCCTGGAATGTTCCAATGACCACCACCGGAACCGATACCATTCAAAGCAACATCCTGGCGCTGACCACAGCGAACACCCCCGTGATTGGCGTCTGGGGCTTGGATTACGGCAGCGGGGAACACGTCTTCGTCTCGCTTCTTTCCGGGGTCGGCAAGTTCTTGACGGTGACCTACGAGACTGAAAACCTCAGCTTTACCACGGGTCTGCCCCTGGCAAATATTCCGGACCAGGCGAATCGGTCCCTGGTGTTGGACTCGAACAAGGTCTATGTGGCTTTTATCAAAACCGACGGGGACAACTATTCCTTCGTGGACCGGAGCTGGCCGGTGGACTTGGGTGTTACGAATCGGATTAAATACCCGCTCGCGTGGTCACTTGTCCCGACGGTCAATGAGCTGAATCCATTGGCCGCTGCGTGGCATTACCGAAATGTGGGCAGCGCGTTTGTCACCGCTTGCGACGGCCTGGGCTACGCTTGGAACGCCTTCAGCACGACTCAAAATCCGCACGAGCCCTACCTGGCACCATTCTTACAGCTCACCGACGCCTACATGGCGGCCATGAAGCAATCGTTCGTCCGAAACATCTGGTGGACCGATTATCACCAGTCTTTGCCCTATGGCGCCCTTGCCCACGCGAATGGCGTTCATATTGGCTATACCGGCACCGGAATCGCCGTCAGCAATGTGCAATCGGCCGCCTTCATTTCCCGAGGGAAAGCCTTCTTCCAGGGGTATGATTTCACTTCCGACATGACCAATATCTCCCAATATGTAGGCCCGACCCCAGCCTTCTTCAGCGTGGGCCACCATGAGGGCGTTGCCTCGCTGGTCGCCGCCGCCGACAAACTTTCCAGCCGTTTCATGGTTGTCTCCCCGGATGAATTGGCATGTCTCTTCCGTCAATTCAAGACGAATGACGTGCTCGCAAGCCAGAGCATCGTGGGAGCGGAATTCAGCCCGTTGGATTCGGCGGAGTTGCTTTACCTTTACAATATCGAAGGGGCGACAACCAATGGCATTTCCGGGGGGGCCCGGGATGCCAGCTTCACCAACTATTGGGTGTATCAATTCAACATGGATAGCCACGTGACGTCGGTCAGCGTGGATCTCACCCTCTATAACAACTACCTGGTCGCGGCGTCCACGAACGGATCGAATTGGGAAGTGGTGGCGCAAGCGACTGCAGACGTGCAGGACGGGAGCAACCTTGGCACGATAACGCGGAACCTGACCCGCTTTCTGGGGGGGGCAGGCAATAATATCTACCTCAAGTTCAGCGATGCCTCCCCCGGGACAGGCTGGGGGGCGGCACTCACCCACTTGAAACTGACCAGTCTTCAAACGCTGCCGGCGCAATATGTCACCGGCCAATGGCCCGTCAACGAGGGTTCGGGCAGCACGCTGCACACCACCAGCACGAACAACTCAAGCTGGGCTATGACGCTCGCTGCAGGCGCTAACCCCTACTTATGGAATTATTGGCAGCCCGGAGCCTATGCTTTCTCCGGTGGTAACAATAATGCCGCAACTGCGCTTACCGTCGCGTCCGCCTGGACATCGGGTGACAACCTGACCCTCAAGGCCGACTTTAACGTCACGGGCAATCTGCATGACCCGGGCAGCGTCTTCGGCGGGGGCGCAGTCTTCGGCGCGGGCTACTTCATCCCCGGGGGTAACGGGCAAGGTTACAATTATGGGGCCTTCTATGTGATTGTTAATACCGCCAACCCCGCAGCCCCCACGATCGAATTTGATGTTGCTGGCGTCGCCCCCGGCTCATGGTCACATGTCATGCCCACGTCGGTGGTGAATCCGAATGTCAACGGCGGATGGAACACCGCCGAATGGCTAATTCAGAGCAGTGTGGCGTCCAATGCCATGACCCTGCAGTTTCGCTTGAACGGCACGAATGTCGGTGGGCCAATCACGATTGCTGGCGGATATCTGCGGAACTTTTCCGAGTACGGCGGCTACACCGGCACAAAATTTTACATCGGCGCGGCAGCAGATGCGAATTACATGCCCTTCGGAGGCTCAATCCGCAACGTTAGCCTGACCGACACCGCGCGGGCCTCCATCTCGGTAGTTACCTCAAGCTTCAATCCTTCCACTTATGGAAATGCGATCACCTTCACCAACACCGTAACCACCAGCGGCGGCATACCGACCGGCACGGTCACGTTCAAAGAGGGAACTGCTACGCTGGGCACGGGCACCTTGGGCGGTGGTTCCGGCAACCAGGCCGTCGCAACCCTGAATCTAACCAATCTGACGGCCACTACGCACAGCATTGCTGCTGTGTATGGCGGCGATATTGCTTTTGACGGAAACACTTCGGGCATATTGTCGCAGTTGGTAAACCCCAAGGCGCTGACGGCCAGCCTGACCGGGACGGTCAGCAAGACTTACGATGGAAGCACAGCTACCACACTCGCTCCGGGTAACTATACGCTTCCGGGCGTTGTGAGCGGTGATATCGTCAACCTCAACAACCCGACGAGCGGGATCTACAACACGAAGCACCAAGGCGCGGGCAAGACCGTCACGGTGACGGGGCTTTCGCTTTCCGGGTCGTCTGCGACCAACTACACCCTGTTGAACGCCTTGGCTTCCGGTGCGATCGGCACGATCACCAAGACCAACCTGACAGTGACGGCAGCGGCGAACACCAAAGTTTACGATGGCACGACGAGCGCGGCAGCGATGCCGACGATCATGGCGGGCAGCATCCAAACGGGTGACAGTGCGCCGACGTGGACGGAGACCTACGACACCAAGGGCGTCGGAACCGGCAAGACGTTGACGCCGGCGGGTGTGGTCAACGACGGCAACGGCGGCGCGAACTACAACTACGCGTATGCTGCCACCCAGAATGGGACGATTAACAATGCAACCACCGCCGGCAGCTTCACCGCTTCTCCGAATCCCTCGTTCCCGGGCACGAACGTGACCTTTACTGCCACAGTTACCAATTCGGTTACCGGCGGAGCGGCTCCGGCTGGAAATGTCCAGTTCAAGACCAACGGCGTGCCACTGGGCGCTCCGGTCGCTTTGAGCGGAAGCGGCGTGGCCGCGCTTATTGCCAGCTCGCTGCCACATAAGGCTAACACTGTTGCGGCAGAATATGCTGGGGATGGCAACTTTCTGGGTTTCACCAACAGTGTCGTGCAGGTGGTGAACACGCCGCCAGTGGCCAGTGCCATCCCCTTGGGTGCCGTCTCCGGCCAACCGGCCACGTTGCGGATCATCGGTGGCCTGTTCGCCCCCACCGACGCGGATGGTGATCCGTTGAGAGTGACGGCCGCAGGCTCCGCGGCCAACGGCGGGATCACCACCGACGGCACGAACGCGACCTACACTCCGGAGACCACCTTCGTCGGCACCAACACCTTCACCTATACGGTGATCGACACCTGGGGCGGCGCGGCGACTAATACCGTCACGGTAAGGGTAACGGCCTACGTGGAGGGCTTTAACCGGCTCACCGCCGGTTCGAGCGGGATCAAGTATGTGGGCATCCCGGGCGACAATTACGCGTTGGAGTATGCGACGAATCTGACACTGCCGATGCTCTGGACTTCGGTCGTGACCAATGTGGCGCCTGAGGGCGGCAGCCTGATGTTCACCAACACAGCAGGCGGCCTCTATCGCGCGCGCAACGTGCCGTAAGGTGGGCTTGTTGGCTCAACGGCAGGGGGGGCGCGAGCAGGAGCGCGCGCGGGGGCAGAGCGCCTCAGCGCGCCAAGGAAGGCGGCGGATGTGTTTAGGCATGGATGACAGGACGAAAGATGATCAAAACCAAAGTCAGATGGCATTTGTTAAGAGTCTGAGACTGGCATGAGAATACCGCCGACATACCTGGTGGCGCTGGCTGGGACCGCCCTGTCCACAATGGTCATGGCAGCGGAATTCCACGTTGCACCAGACGGGTTGGCCGCGAACCCCGGCACACGGAAAAAGCCGTTTGCCACGCTAGCCAGGGCGCGTGATGCGGCGCGCGATATCATTCAGCAAAGGCCCGATGAGGATGTGACGATTCTGATTCGCGGGGGCACCTATGGTTTGGCGGAGACGTTGGTCTTGGATTCTTGGGATTTCCGCGCGCCTGGACGGACCACCACCTTTGCCGCGTACCCCGGGGAAAAGCCCATTCTGACGTCGGGTGTTCCGATGCGGGGTTGGCGTCGGCTGGAGACGCCGGCAGACGGATTGCCTGCGGCGGTGCGCGAAAAGGTTTGGGTTGCCGAGGTGCCTCGGACCTTGCCGAACGGTCAACCGTGGCGGTTCCGCACGCTTTATGATCAAAGCGTGAGGTTGCCGCGGGCACGGACGGCGGGGTTTCAGTCGCTGGGTCAGTATCCGTTTACCCTAAACCAGTGCAGCACCCTCCGGTTTCCAGCAGGATCGCTGCGCAACTGGGCCAACCTCGACGGCCTGGAAGTGTTAATTCGCCCGGCCGCCGCCTGGGTGTTCAATGTTCTTTCAGTGTGTTCGGTCAAGGAATCAAACCGGACAGCGATGATGGCCCGACCTGGGACGTATCCGCTCCAGGCCCATACGGCGGATACCAGCCAGCCGAACTGCTGGGTGGAAAACGTCCTTGAGGGACTCGACGCCCCCGGGAGATGGGTCTTGAACACGGGGGAAGGCCGGCTCTACCTGTGGCCCACGGAAGTCATGCTGGCTGCCGGTCATGGCCGCGTGCCAGACGATCGGATCACCGCTCCGGCGCTGGTGGAGTTGGTGCGGGTGGCGGGGCGTCTCGATGCGGCGGACCAGGCTCCGGACCTTGCGGTGCGCGGGATCGTATTTAAGGGCCTTACCTTTGCCGGTGGCGATCGGTATCTCGGGCGGGAAGACGATCGGGGCTTTCAGCACGACTGGGCGGCGGTGGACCAGGCGAATGCGCTTCTGCGCCTGCGCGGCGCAGAGGACTGCGTCGTGGAGGGCTGCGAGTTCACGCAGAGCGGCGCGTGCGGGGTGCGGCTAGACCTGCATTGCCAGCGTAACCGGATCGAAGGCAACCACATTCATCATGTTGGCGAGCACGGCATCGCGCTCTGCGGCTACGGTCCGGGCACGAAGGATGTCAACCGCTCCAACCAAGTGTTGAATAATTGGATTCACGGCTGCGGGGAAATCATCTGGCACGCCGTCGGCATCTACGTCGCCCAAAGCGGCTCCAACCATATCGCCTTCAATCGCATTCACGATGTGCCGTATATGGGCATCACGTTGAGTGGCGCACGGGATTTCAGGCAGGACCATCCCGGGCTGGGGGAAGGTGCCAAGTCCATTCGATGGTTGGAGTTCCCGCCTGAGCTGGCCGCTCATTGGAAACAGGCCTACGGTGCGGGCCTTGAATCCTGGCTGGAGTTTTATCCCTTCCTGCACGCACGCAACAATCGGATCGAGGGAAATGAACTGTTCAACTGCGTGCAGGTGATGGGGGACGGGAATGCCATCTATCTGTCCGGTGCGGGCGATGGGAATGTGATCGGACGCAACTTCATTCATGATCTCGTGGGTGAAGGCGATCAAATGGCCCTGCGCGCGGATGATCAGCAGCAGGGCACGACGTTCCGGGAGAACATCGTTTGGAACTGCATGTTCGGAGCGGTCGAGCACAAACACCGCAACATTTACGAGAACAACATCTTTGCCGGCATCCGGTCCCGCAGTCCAGCGGGCCGGGAATGGGGCGAATGGGCATACCTGCTCCTTGGCCGGGGGCCCGTGACCGGCACGCGCATTCAGAGGAACAACTTTTTCAGCCTGGAGAGTTCACCGATATATTATCGCGAACGCGCGGGAACAAGACTTCAGGACTGTCAGCTGGACTACAACCTGTTCTTCTGTGCCAGCCATCCCGACTGGAGCCGGAAATACCTCCACGACCTGCAGGCAAAGGGTCTGGAACAGCACAGCCTGGCTGCTGATCCGATCTTCATTGCACCGCAGAACGGGGACTTCCGATTAAGGACGAACTCCCCGGCGTTCACACTCGGGTTCCGCCCCATTGCGGTTGAGCGTATCGGAGTTCAATCACCTTGGCGCGAAGCTTTCGGTCTCCCCCTGCCCACCATCTCTGGCGGTAAACAAGCGAGTTCGGGAGTTCCTGGTGATCAACAGACTGCTAACCTAGCCGAACAAGAAGCGACAACCTAATTGCATGAAAACAGCATACCTACTTGCCGCGGTCAGCCTGATGCTGGCCGTCGGCTCGACCTCAGCAGCCGAGCAGAAATACGAGCCCAACTGGAAATCGCTTGATGCGCGCCCCATCCCCGCCTGGTTTGATGACGCCAAGTTTGGCATCTTCATCCACTGGGGCGTCTATTCCGTGCCGGCGTGGGGGCCCAAAGGGAGTTATGCCGAATGGTATTGGGATGCTTTGCAGAACACGAATAGCGAGACGTGGAAGTTTCACGTGAAGAACTATGGCGCGAACTTTAAGTATCAGGACTTTGCTCCACGGTTCACCGCCGAACTCTTCGAGCCAAATCAGTGGGCGGACCTCTTTTCGCGGTCGGGCGCACGCTACGTGGTCTTGACCTCGAAGCATCACGAAGGCTTCTGCCTCTGGCCCAACGCCGACAGCCCGAACTGGAACAGCGTGGATGTCGGGCCGCACCGCGACCTCTGCGGCGACCTGACCAAAGCCGTGCGCGCGCGTGGCCTCAAGATGGGCTTCTATTATTCGTTGTACGAGTGGTTTCACCCCGTCTATCAGATGGACTTCCCAAGGTTTGTGCGTGAGCACTTTCACCCGCAGTTCAAGGACCTGGTTATGCGTTACCAGCCGTCTATCATCTTCGCCGACGGCGAATGGGCCCGCACCAGCGCCGAATGGAAGAGCGAGGAACTGCTGGCGTGGCTGTTCAACGAATCCCCCTGCCGCAACGAAGTGGTGATAGACGATAGATGGGGCAAGGGCACACGCAGCCAGCATGGTGGCTATTATACAACCGAATATGGCGAAGTTGGCGCCGGCGCGAAACTCGGTATGAGCCGCAAGTTCGAGGAGTGCCGCGGCATCGGTGCCAGCTTCGGCTACAATCGGAACGAGACGATCGACGATTACCAGTCTGCCTACGGACTGGTTTGCGTGCTGGTCAACCTGGTTTCCAAGGGTGGCAACCTGCTGTTGGACATCGGCCCGACTGCCGATGGGCGCATCCCAGTCATCATGCAACAGCGGCTCGTCGAGATGGGAGATTGGCTTAAGGTCAACGGCGAAGCCATCTATGGCACGCAACCGTGGAAGGTGCATGGCGAAGGCCCCACGCAACCGGCCAAAGATCCCGACGCCGAGCGTAAGCAAGTCTTCCAGGCGTCCGATGTCCGGTTCACGACAAAAGACGGCGCCGTGTACGCCATTTGCCTGGCCTCGCCGACGGGCGAAGTGCGAATCGAGTCACTCGGCAAATCAGCCCGCCAGGGCGACCAACCGGTGAAAAGCGTGCGCTTGCTTGGTAGCGACGAGAAACTCGTATGGAAGCAGGACCTCGACCGGTTGGTGATCCAGTGTCCGCCGCGGATGCCCTTCCTGCATGCGGTCGCATTCAAGATTGAGTTTGGGGCTAAGGCCATACGTCAGCCTGGGCAATTGGATAAGTAGGAGTGTTCTTTTTGCATACTGCGCGCCTATGACATGCAGCACCGTGAACCCGAGGGCAACAGCCCCAATCAATTCCATCTTACGCTCGGGCCTGCTCCTCTCCGTCTTGAGTGCCGTGATCAGTGTCCATGCCGAGGAAGGCGCTTTCTACAATGCCGTCCAGCCGGGCGGAAACATCATCGCTATGCCGGACAAACTGTCCACCGCCATGGCGGCGAAGAAAGTTGCGCTTCAGCCGGCCAACTTCATCTGGCTGGAGAGCTTGGATCTGAGCAAAGGGCGCTTCACCTTGCGGCCGTTCGCGGTCGGCAACTCTGCGATAGGCAAACCGATCACGATGGGGGGCAAGGTCTATGCCCACGGTGTCGGCAGTTACTCGCGCAGCGTCCTGACCGTCGATCTCAAAGGGGTGGCGACTCAGTTTCTAGCCACCGTGGGGATCGATGATTCCCATCCTTACTCCGGTTCGGTCACGTTTGAGATCTGGCTGGACGGCCGCAAAGTCGCCGACAGCGGCCTGATTGAAAGCCTGCAGCCGGTTAAGGTGTTCTCGGTGGACCTGACGGGCGGCCACCAGATGTTGCTGCGCGTCGAAAACGGCGGTGACTTTAGCAACAACGACTGTGGCAACTGGGCCGACGCCAAGATAGTCATCTCTCCTGGGGCCAGGGAAAAGCCGCAAACGGTGGACGCTCCGTCCCTGGGACTGGAACCCAAAGCCATGGTTGGGCTTGAACTGGAGCCACTGCCCGCAATCGCCCCTGTGGACAATTCCTCCGTCCCGGCGATTCATGGGCCGCGCATCACCGGGGCCACGCCCGGTCACCCTTTCCTCTACCTGATCCCGGCCACCGGTGCGGGCCCGCTCAAATATTCTGCCGAGGACCTGCCGGCGGGGCTCAAGCTGGATGAACAGACCGGCATCATTAGCGGCGTGCTCGAGAAGGACGGTCGCTGGGTGGCGCAACTCAAGGCCAGTGGTCCCCAAGGGGTGGCCCGTCGCAAACTGGTAATCGTTGGCGACAGGCACAAGTTGGCCTTGACCCCACCGATGGGTTGGAATTCATGGTATGTCTGGGGCGGGGATCGCGTCACCGAACAGAAGATCCGTGAGGCCGCCGATTGGATGGTCAAACAGGGTCTGGCCGTGCGCGGCTATCAGTATGTCAACATTGATGATGGCTGGGACTGTCCTCCCGGCCGGCGGGAGAAGGATGGGCACATCTCCACAGGCGAACTGTTCCAACTCAAGACCAGCATGAAAGCTCTGGGCGATTATATCCACGCCAAAGGGCTCAAATTCGGCATCTACTCGTCGCCGGGACCGACCACTTGCGGCAATTACGAGGGGAGCTATCAGCATGAGTTGCAGGATGCCAGAACCTGGGCCGAGTGGGGCGTGGACTTCTTCAAGTCCGATTTGTGTGGTTACCTGTCGGTGGATAGCGGTTCGACTGTCGAGGCCCGCAAGAAAGCGGTCACGGTTTTCCGCGAGGCCATCGACCAGTGCGGCCGCGATATGGTCTATACTTTCGGCGGCTGGGGCGACACGTGGGAGTGGGGCCGCGAGGTGGGGCTTAACTGTTGGCGCATCGCCGGTGATATCAATCCCAAATGGTCCGACGTCCGCAGGGTTGCGCTGTGCCAGCGCGGCACCGAGCAGCAGGCTGGCCCCGGCCACTGGAACGACCCGGATTTCCTGCAGGTCGGCCCTTCCTGGTTCTCGCAGGATATGCCAACCTTCCTCACCGGCAACGAGCAACTCTTTCACATGACCCACTGGTGCATGAGCGCTGCCCCGCTTATCCTGAGCTGCAATCTGGCCAAGCTGGAGCCGTTCACGCTGGCGCTGATCAGCAACGACGAAGTGATTGAGGTCGATCAGGACCCGCTCGGCATTCAGGGCCGTCCAGTCACTCTGCTGGGCGACCTGGAGGTGATGTCCCGACCGCTCTTTGATGGCACTCAAGCCGTGGCGCTTTTCAATTGGGGTGAGAAGCCGGCACAGATCGAGGTGCGCTGGGCTGACTTGCGCCTGGCCGGCCCCCATCCGGTGCGTGACTTGTGGTTGCGCAAGGATCTGGGCGTCTTTGACGGATCGTTCAAGGCTACCGTCGCCCGTCACGGCACCGTTATGCTCAAAGTCGGCAAACCTGGCGAATCGGAATTCGCTCCCTGATCTTCGGCTTCCAAACCCGTTCTTAGCTCGCGCTTGGGAATCTAGCGTTTCGGCCCAGGTCGTGGTCTCTCTCCCCCGCTGAAACCGTGAGCTTTTGCGTTTACAGCGTCACTGATTTTCTGCACGTTCACCCCATGAAACGACTCGTTCCGGTCCTGCTCGCATTCTGCTGTGCCCAAAGCTTTACCTGCCGCCTCGGAGCGGCTCCGAAAGCAGCCATTGAATATCGCCGCCTCTCCCTGGCGGAATACCGCGACAAGATGAAGGCCGGTTGGGTGGGCCAGATGGCCGGCGTTACGTGGGGCGCGCCGACCGAGTTCAAGTTCAAGGATCAGATCGTCCCCCTGGACAAGGTCCCGGTCTGGAAGCCGTCCCTGATCAACGACGCCTTCAAGCAGGACGACATCTATGTGGAGATGACTTTCCTGCGCACGCTCGAGCAATACGGCCTCAACGCCTCCATTCGCCAGGCGGGCCTGGATTTCGCGAACAGCGGCTACCCGCTCTGGTGCGCGAACAACGCCGGGCGCAAGAACCTGCGCGCGGGCATCGCCCCCCCGGACTCCGGGCATCCCAGGTTCAACAAATGCCCCAACGACATTGACTACCAGATCGAGGCTGATTACTCGGGCCTGATCGGGCCGGGCCTGCCGCAGGTTGCCATCGAGATGGGTGAGAAGTTCGGCCGCTTGATGAACTACGGGGATGGCCTGTATGCGGGGCAGTTCGTGGGCGCGATGTATGCCGCCGCGTTCTTTGAAAGCGACCCGGAGAAGATTGTTGAAACCGCGTTGCAGGCGATTCCCGGCGAAAGCCAGTACGCGGAGATGGTTCGGGACCTGGTGGCGTGGCATCGCGCCGATCCGAAGGACTGGGAGAAGACCTGGCAGCTTTGCCTGAAGAAATACCGGGAGAACCCGGAATACCAGAAGGCCTCCAACGGGGCCATTGACTGCAAGATCAACGGCGCCTGCGTCCTGCTCGGGTTGCTCTACGGCGAGCGCGATCCCGACCGCACCATTGTCATTGCGATGCGCGGCGGCGAGGATTCCGACTGCAACCCGTCCACCGCGGGGGGGGTGCTGTTCACCACGATGGGCCTCGCGAACGTGCCGGAGCGGTTTACCAAGGAGCTGAGCCAGACCAACGTCTTCAGCCACACCGCCTACAGTTTCCCCGCCCTGATCGCTGTGTGCGAGAAGCTTGCCCGGGAGATGGTCGTGAAATGCGGTGGCCGCGTCGAAAAGAAAGACGGCCAGGAGTTCTTCCTGCTGCCCGTGAAGGCCACGCAGCCGAGCAAGATGGAGCTGAGCTGGGCGCCCGGCCCGATCGCCAACAGCCGGTTTACCCCCGGGGAAATGGAGCAGATCAAGGTCGGCAGCGCGCCCGCGCACATGCATGCGGAGATAGAAGAATTCGCCCGAGGCTGGCAGATTGCCAATTGCGGAACCGACATGGACCCCGGTCTGCGCGCCGAATGGGGCGGTAAAAAGAACGTGCTGGTCACCCACCCGCTCGACGACAAGACCGGCTGCGTGATCAGCAAGAAGATTAAGGTGCCCGCCGATAAGAAAGCCAGGTTGCGCCTGGTCGTGGCCCACGACCCGCAGGGGGACTTCGACCTCATCGTCCGCGCCGACGGCAGGGAACTCCTGCGCAAGGCCGTGAGCAAAGTCACCGCCACCGAGGATCCCTGGCTGGTGCAGGAGGGTGATCTTTCCGGATTGGCCGGCAAGAAGGCCCCGAAAATCGAGATCATCAACCAGCCCTCCGGCTGGTCCTTCGAGGCGGCTTACTGGGGGGAGATTGCCATCATTACGGAGTAGCCGCCTCCTCAGGGCCACCTTGACATGCGGGGGCGCTTTGAGACACTTCCCGCCCTATGGCTGAACCAAAGACCAGTGAGTTGATGGAGAAGATCGTGTCGCTCTGCAAGCGACGCGGATTCATTTTCCAGTCGTCGGAAATCTACGGGGGGCTCAACGGCTTCTGGGACTACGGCCCCCTCGGCGCGGAGCTCAAGCGCAACATCAAGGAATCCTGGTGGCAGAGCCTGACCCGGTTGCGCGAGGATGTGGTGGGGCTCGATGCCTCTATCATCATGCATCCGAAAATCTGGGAGGCCAGCGGCCATACCAGCACCTTCAGCGATTTGATGGTGGATTGCCTGCTGACGAAGAAGCGTTTCCGGGCCGACCAGGTCGAGCCGCAGAGCGGCACAGCCTACTTCTACACCGGTGCGGCTGACGCCGCCGCCGGCAAGGAATGCAAGGACGCCTTCTCGGTGCTCATTCCCGCCGGCAAGCCCCCGGAAAGCGCCCGCAAGTCGGCCAAACACTTCTATCAGCAGCGCGGGATTGAGAATCCAGACCTCCAGGGCGAGCGATCTGAGGAGGTTCAAAACTCCACCCGCTACAATCCCGAGAACGGCAGCCTGCTCACTGAGCCCCGCCCGTTCAACCTGATGCTGAAGACCTACGTCGGGCCGGTGGAAAGCGCGGACAACCTGTCGTATCTGCGTCCCGAAACCGCCCAAGCCATCTTCGTGCAGTTCAAGAACGCCCAGGAGGTCTCACGCCAGAAGGTGCCGTTCGGCGTCTGCCAGATCGGCAAGGCATTCCGCAACGAGATCAACCCGCGCAATTTCACCTTCCGCTCGCGTGAGTTCGAGCAGATGGAACTGGAGTTCTTCATCCGCCCCGATGAGGTCATTCAGAAAATGACCGGCGCCGTGGCCCAGCTCTCCGATTCTCAACCCTCGCCCCTGGTGCCGCAGCCCAACTGGGGCTGGGAGCTTTGGCACAAATACTGGCTCGACCAGCGCATCCAGTGGTACGAGAGCATTGGGCTGGGTCGCGACACGCTTGTCGAATACTGGCAGAAGAAAGAGGAGCTGGCGCACTACGCCAAGGCCACCGTGGATATCCTCTACAAATTCCCCTTCGGCACGCAGGAGCTGGAAGGCGTCGCGGCCCGGGGCGACTTCGACCTGATGCAGCACCAGAAATTCAGCGGCAAGTCCATGGAGTACTTTGACGAGGAGGCCAAGGCGAAGTATGTGCCGCATGTCATCGAGCCGAGCGCCGGCGTGGACCGGCTCGCGCTGGCCCTGATCTGCAACGCCTACTGCGAAGACCAGGCTCCCGACGAGAAGGGTAAAATGGAAACCCGCGTGGTCATGCGCTTTCGCCCCCGCAGCGCCCCCATCAAAGTCGCTGTGTTCCCGCTGCTCAAGAACAAGCCGGAGCTGGTCAAAAAGGCCAAGGAGGTGCGGGACGCCTTGCGGCCCCACATGTCGGTCTTTTACGACGAGGCCGGGGCCATCGGCCGCCGGTATCGCCGCCAGGACGAAGCCGGCACGCCGTTCGGCGTGACGATTGACTTCGACACGCTTGGCGAAAAGGGCCCGGAGCTGCAGGATACGGTCACCCTGCGCGACCGCGACACCATGAAGCAGGAACGGGTGAAGATCGGCGATTTGCCATCCCTATTGCGCGAGAGAATCCGGTAATGGAGAGCCGCCCGGACCAGGTCAGGAAGCGGGCGCCGACCCTGTACGCGATCATTGGGCTGAAGCTGCTGAAAGGGCTGCTGTTCGTGATCCTCGCGGTGGTTGCCTACACGCTGTCCGACAACGATCTCCCGGCGGAATACCGCCACTTCCTGGGACACCTGAAGGTGAACCCGGAAAGGAGATTCTGGGCCGATCTGGCGGTTCAAATCGGCCATCTCACCGAGCGCAAAGTCCTCTGGACGGCGGCCGGAACGCTGGTTTACAGCCTGTTCTCCCTTGTGGAGGGTGTCGGCCTGATCTTTCGCGTGAGCTGGGCCGGCTGGCTGGCCATCGGCGAGTCCGCCTTCTTTATCCCGATCGAAATCTACGAGTTGGTGGAGCAGAGTGCCCAGCATCGCGTTCGCCCGGGCCATCCCATAACCGCGATGGTCATCCTCGTCATCAATATCGTGATCGTCTGGTACCTGCTTCAGAACCGCCATCGGCTCTTCCGGCATCATCACCATTGATTCAACCGCAACTTCCGGCGTGACGGGCTGTGGTGCCTGTGGCATCGTCAGACCGTGACCACGACGGAAGCGATTAAACTCCTCGAGCAATTCCGCACCGGTGGAGTGAACCGGGACGAGGTGCTGCGGAAGTTTCAAGCAGCGCCGGTGACCGACCTGGGCTTTGCCCGGGTGGATGCCCACCGCACGCTGCGCAAGGGCTTTCCAGAAGTCATTTTCGGCGCGGGTAAGACGCCCGTTCAGGTGGTGAAGATCGCCGCCAATCTTCTCGAGCGGGAGCAGCGCGTCCTCGTGACCCGGGTCGGGACGGAGCACGCGCGGCTGCTGCGGCGCAAGTTCAAGCTGGCCATCCATCACGAGCTGGCGCGGTGTGTCACCATCGAGCGTAAACCTCTGCCGAAGCGGCCCGGAACCATCGCCGTGGTTTGTGCCGGCACCAGCGACCTGCCCGTGGCCGAGGAGGCGGCCGTGACCGCGGAAATCATGGGCAATCGCGTGGAGCGCATCGCCGATGTCGGCGTGGCGGGCGTGCATCGCCTGTTTGATCGCCTGGATGCGATCCAGTGCGCCAACGTCATCATTGCGGTCGCGGGCATGGAGGGTGCCCTGCCGAGCGTCGTCGCCGGCCTGGTCTCGAAGCCGGTCATCGCGGTGCCGACCAGCGTGGGCTACGGGGCGAACTTCGGCGGCCTGGCGCCTTTGCTGGCCATGCTGAACAGTTGCGCTAGCGGCCTGACGGTTGTGAACATTGATAACGGATTCGGCGCGGGCTACGCCGCCAGCCAGATCAACGCGCTCGCAGACCCGGCATGAAAACTCTCTACCTCGATTTAGGCAGCGGTATCAGCGGCGATATGTTTATCGGCGCGCTCATTGACCTCGGGGTCGAGGCGCGCCAATTGGAGCAGGAATTGCAGAAGCTCCAGATCGAAGGGTATCACCTGCATGTCTCGCGCGGGCACAAGGCCAGCATTGCAGGGGTGAAGTTCGATGTGCATCTCGAAAGCGAGCATCACCACGAGCCGGCCTATCATGGCCATCACGGCCACGAGCATGGGCACTCGCACGCTCCGGGCCACGACCACGCTCACCCCCACGATCACCCGCATTCGCATTCACACCCCCATGCTGACGAACGCACCTTCACCCGGATCCGCGAACTCATCACGGAAAGCCAGCTCTCGGCCTGGGTAAAGCAGAAATCGGTGGCCATCTTCCAATGCATCGCCGAGGCGGAGGGCAGGGTTCACGGTCTGCCGCCCGAGCAGGTGCATTTCCACGAGGTCGGCGCGGTGGACTCGATCGTGGATATCGTGGGCGCGTGCATTGGATTGGAGCTGTTGGGCAAGCCGCGCGTGCTGGCCAGTCCCGTGGTCGAGGGCACCGGCTGGATCCATTGCGCGCACGGACGCTTTCCCATCCCCGCCCCGGCGACGCTCGCGATTCTGGGCGCGCGCGGCATCGCCCTGTCCCAATGCGACGAGCCCAATGAATTGGTCACCCCCACCGGCGCCGCACTGCTGGCCGAACTGGTCGAGACGTTCGGCCCGATGCAGTCGGTGGTGGCGGAGAAGATCGGCTTCGGACTCGGCACGCGCGATAACAAGACCCGGCCCAACGTCCTCCGGGCAGTCCTTTGGGAGGCGAAGACCGAGGGCCAGGGCTTTGACCCCGGTGCCGGAGCGCACGATTGGGAAACCGACACCATTGCGGTGCTGGAGACCAACCTCGACGACATCAATGCGGAGATTCTCGGCTGCTTTCTGGAGAAGGCTTTGGCGGCGGGAGCGTTGGACGTGTTCCATACGCCAATCCAGATGAAGAAGTCGCGGCCCGGGGTTCTGTTGACCGTCTTGTGCGCCACAGCCGACGCCGACAGATTCTCCGAACTGCTGTTGCGTGAGACGAGCACGTTCGGCGTCCGCCGCCACACCGCAGAGCGCCGCAAGCTGAGACGCGAATTCGTCAGCGTCCAGACGCCTCGGGGCGAAGTGACGGTCAAGGTTGGGAGACTCGATGGTGCGGTCCTCCAGGCGGCACCGGAATATGAGTCCTGCCGAAAGCTGGCCGGGCAGGCCAACGTGCCGGTTAAAGTAGTTTACGAAGCCGCCCTGCGCGCCTTCCCTCCTAAATGATTGCACCGGACCTGCTGGAGATTCTGTGCTGCCCTGAGACGCATCAGGACTTGCGGTTGGCGGAACCGGCGGCCATTGACAGGCTGAACTCCCGGATTACCGCCGGCACGCTGAAAAACCGCGCCGGCCAGCTCATCCGGGAGAAACTTGACGCCGGCCTGATCCGCTCTGACGGCAAGTATCTTTACCCGGTCCGCCGGGGCATCCCTGTGATGCTGGTGGACGAGGCGATCCCGCTGCCCGGATAGGGATGCCTTCGTTCGTGTTTCCTGGCCACTGCCTTCCTCAGTCCTCATCCGGCATCAATGGGTTAACCTGAGAACCTGAGGGTAAAAACCTGCTTGCGCATCATGCGAAGGGTAATACCTTTGGGGTATGACAAGCGCGTCGCTGCAGGCTGTGACCGTGAAGATACCGCTATCCGATCTGAGACGCATTCCGGAGCCCAACCGGAGTGAGTTCATCCGTTCAGCGATTTCTGAGAAGCTGGCGCGGCAGCCGGCTTCCCAATGGAAGCCTAAGACGGCAATGGGGAGAAAGCTGGTCGCTCTGCGCGAGAAGTTCATCCGGTCTGGCGGTGAATTGTTGGACAGCGAGGGCATTGCCAGTGAGCTGAAGCGAAGGCGCGGGGGGCTGGCGTGACCAGGACCTTCCTGGATTCGGGCGTTCTGCTAACGGCATGGCGTGGCAAGGAAGGTTGTGAGCAGGCGTTGTCGGTAATGGAAGACGAGAGCCGCGAGTTTTGCACGGCGCAACTTGTAAAATTGGAACTGATGCCCAAGCCGGCCTTCTTCAAGCAGAAGTTGGAAACCGAGTTTTATGGCACCTACTTTGCACAGGTCAAGCACGAGGAGCCGTTGACCGAGGATCTGGCGAACGAGGCGATGGCCTTAGCCTCCGCCCATGGAATTGCGGCGGCGGATGCCCTCAACCTTTGCGCCGCGCTCCGCCTGGGCGCTGATGAGTTCATCACTTCGGAGAAACCTGGAAAGCCTATGTTCAGCGTCTCCAGGATAAGAGTGATCTCGCTCCACTCGCTAAAGAGCCCGCGCGTTTAACCGGCGGCCTGATATCCGGTTTCCGCCCAAGTCGGCTAACTCACCCCGGACACCTTGCGCGGCGAGGCGGAAACTAAACACGTTTGGTTGTCCCGGGCCGACAAGAACCCCTCCGAGCCGTAAAAGGCAAAGCGCCACCGGCGCCCGCATGAGATCGCCTGTCAGTGATGCCGGGATCGCCCATTTTATTGCATCCGGAGGGCGTAGATGAGACAATGCGGGCTTGAAAGCGAATTTGAAAGCAGCCAATTCGAAAGCGCGCGCCCTGCTCGGCAAGTTGCAGGCCCTGGCCGATCGGGGCATTGACGGCGAGAAAGCCTCGGCCAAGAGGAAGATCGCCCGGCTCAAGGCCCGGTTCGACTTCGCCTCGCCTGACCCCGATGAGACACCGGACTTGTTTCAGGGCAGATTCAAGGCCGCGGTGGAGGTCCGGTGGGTTTACACCTTCGGCGACAATGAGTTTGACGTCGCCAATTCCGTGAAATGGGCCATTGAATCGGCAACCGGAATCCCGTGCATACACCGGAACCGCGATCTGCTGGCCAAGGCGGCGCCCGGCACGGCAAAACGGCTGACGGGTATTGCCGATCACATTGCCTGCAGTTTTCGCACCCTCATTGACAAGTTCAGCGCGATTCAAGGCGTGAGCGTGACGGATCGGAGTGTTTTTGTCATGGGGCTCTATGATGGCATGATGAACGAGCTGCGGGACGTGGGGCAACGGCTGCCGAGCCGGCCCGGTTCGACAAAAAAGCCCAGGGGGAGGAAGCCTGCCGAGGTCCGCACCGCCGGGCTCCATATCCACCCCTACACGGTGGCTGTAAGCCTTGGCAAACAGATCCGTTTCTCCGCGTCGTTGGAACAGATCACCGCTGAATTGGAAGGCGCCATCCGGGGCAATCTAACCTCGGGTGATCAGGATCCGAACAGCCGCGCAAGCTGACCCTTCTGGGCCATGCTGCCGGGTTCCTAGCGAAGTGGCGCGCGCTTTTTCCATTCCCTTCGGCCTCCCGTGCGGGCAGACTTTCCCAATGCAGCATCGCAGCCCGTTTCTCAAGCAACTCCTGTGGTCCACCCTCTCCCTTTGCCTGCTCGCCCCGGCTCCGGCCCAGACCATGCAGGACAAGCTGCGTGAGGCGCTGGAGAAGACGCCACATCCCGAGAGCGCCGCGGACTTCCAATCCGTCCCGCATCTGCCCTGCCTTAACCAGGACAAGACCCTCGTGTGCTGGAGTTTCGCCACCACTTCGTTTGTCGAGTCGGAAATGGCCCGCCTGAAGCTCGAATCGGTGCGCCTGTCGGTCTTTTACCCGGTCTATTGGGGCTACATGGAGAAAGGTCGGCAGTTTGTGCGAACCAGGGGCAGCTCGCGCTGTGGCCAGGGCGACCTGTTCACCGGCGTGTTTGACGGTTACCGGGAATACGGCGCCATGCCGGCGAGCGTCTATGACAAGCCTTCCGCCGATGGCGGGTTTGATCAGAGCCGGTTGTATGCCGATCTGGGCAGCTTCATCGAAGGGGTGAAGCTCGAAGGGAAGTGGGACGAGAAACGCATCCTTGCCCGGCTAAAGAAGATTTTAGACCGCCACCTGGGCGAGCCGCCGAAGACCTTCTCCCATAACGGCAAATCCTATACCCCCAAATCGTTCCTGGCCGAAGTGGTGCGGCTGCCCTGGAGCGATTACGTGATGCTTACCTCGTTCGAGTCGGCCCCTTTCAACACCTTCACCGAGCTGGAGGTCCCCGACAACTGGCGGCACAACACCAACTTCCTCAACCTGGCGGCACAACACCAACTTCCTCAACGTGCCGCTGCCCGTGTTCTACGACGCGCTCAGCGGCGCGCTGCACGCCGGGTTTTCCGCCGCCATGGAGATTGACATCAGCGAGCCGAGTTACGAAACCACCGGCCGCTACTGCCTGGTCCCGGATTTCGACATCCCCGCCGACCGGATCACCCAGGCCGCGCGCGAGATTCGTTTCCTCAACGGCGCGACCGGTGACGATCACGCCATCCACATGATTGGCTTTGCCAGCATTGGCGGGGAAGACTGGTTCCTGGCCAAGGACTCGTGGAAGGTTGTCTGGCGGGACGGCAACAAGGGCGACCTGTTTCTGCACGGCTCGTATGTGAAGCTCAAGATGATCGCCTACGTGGTCCACCGCGACGGGGTGCCCCGGGTGACGGTGCTGTTGCCGGGCACGGGCCAGCCGCGGGCGCGCTGAGGGGGAGCTTTACTCGGGTTCGTCGGCTACCGGTTGCGGGCGCCGCGCCAGGAGCGAGTCGGTGGTATAAACGGCAATGCCCAGCCAGCAGAGCGCAAAGCTGCCCAGCTTGGACCGGTCCAGCGGTTCGTGAAAGATCATCACGGCCACCAGGAATTGCAGCGTCGGGCCGATGTATTGCAGGAAGCCGACCGTGGACAGCCTCAGGCGGCGCAGGGCGGCACCGAACATCAGCAACGGGACGGCGGTAATGAAACCGGACAGGGAGAGGATGCCCAGGGTGTGGCGCGGCATTGGCGCGGTCGGGACCGCCGCCAGCACCGCGAGCGCCAACGGCAGAAGAATGGCGGTCTCGACCAGCAAACCGTGCAGCGAGTTGACGTCCAGCTTCTTGCGCACAAGGCCATAAAAGCCGAAGCTGCACGCGAGGGAAACGGCCACCCAGGGAAAGGTTTTGCCGTGCAGGGCCAGGTTCGCCACCGCGGCGCCGGCAATGAAAACCGCCAGCCACTGCCAGGTCCGTAGTCGCTCGCCGAGGAAGATCATCCCCAGCGCAATCGAAAACAGCGGGTTGATGAAGTAGCCCAGGCTCGACTCCAGCACCTGCCGGCTGGCGACCGAGTAGATGAAGACAAACCAGTTCAGGGCGATCAGCAGTGCCCCGGCCGAAAGCAGCAGGACCTTCCGGCGGTCGCGCAGGATGGGCAGAATGAATCTCCACTCCCCGCGGACCGAGACCACCACCCCCAGGAAGAGCGCCGACCAGAATATTCGGTGGCAGAGCACCGCCCACGGAGGAACCCCTGAAAGCAGGTGAAAATAGAGCGGAAAGACGCCCCACAGGCTGTAGGCGGCAATGCCGTAGCAGAGGCCGCTTTGCGCGTCCCCGTGCCCGGCTTCGCCGCCCGCTCCGGCGCGGGGGCTTGTCTTGTCCGATTCTTCTGTCACGCGCCAGAATCTAGCAGACCGCCCTCAGGCGGCAACCCCTGGCGCGGTTTGTCACTTGGCGCCTTGATCCACCCAGGCCCGAACCAGGCCGACCTCTTCCGGGGTCAGCGGCTTCGCGGGCGGGCCCTTGGGGGCTCGGCCGGCCGGCTGATTGGTTCCCGCGGCTTGCGTAACGCCGCCATCGGTCCGCTTCTTGCCGCGGCCTTCGCGCGGCTTCGGGGGCATCGCGCTTTCCGCGTCAATCCGCGCCACCGAAATGACCAGCGCACTCTTCGCGCTTTGGCCGGGCACGACAACCTTGCCTTCTTTGCCGCCCTTGAGCACCGCTGCGGCGCTATCCAGGCGCAAGCCGCCTTTGGGCTTTTCCGCGCCGTGGCACCGGTTGCAGGATGCCTCGAAGAGGGGGCGGATATCCTTGTCGTAAGTCACGCCTTCCCTGGTGGAGGCCGGCGGGAGTTTGCTGAGGTCGGGGGCGGCCAGCAGCGGCGCCGCGCTCGTCGCGAGCGCAAGAACAATTAGAGCAGATGTTTGTTGAATCATAGTTATCCCATAAATTACCTAAACTGCCTCCTCGGCTGCAAGCGTCAATCGCAACCCGGCGTCGTCTTGTGCGCATCTTGGATTTTTCCAAAACCACCGCCGCTGAGCAATTGGAGCGCGGACATTCTTGTCCAATGCCAGTAGGAATTGAGGGGGGAGAACCATTGCCGAACGCGGTCTGGCGCCTGCTTGGGAGGAGCAAATGACAATAGCCCAGCGTTTC
>JAPLUA010000001.1 GCA_026397855.1 Verrucomicrobiota bacterium
CCTGCGAAGGCCAGGTCCGCGTCTCCTGGGAACGGCTCTGGCAGATCGAGCCGGTCCTCTTTCACCCGGACCTGGTTCAGCTCTGTGCCGACGCCATCGCGGACACCTGCGGCAAGCCCCACCGGATGCCCTCGGGTCCGCTGCATGACGCCGCCGAGGTTGCGCGCGCCGGCGTGCCCACGGTGATGATGTTCGTGCAAAGCCTCCACGGCATCAGCCATAACAAGATCGAGGACACATCGGAAGAGCATCTGGAGCTTTGTGTAATTGCCTTCGACAAGCTGTCGGACATGGCTATCGAGTGGGTGGAGCGGGGGGGGCGTGATGCGTGATCTTGGCCGGGTGGATGGGATTCTCTTTCTCAGCAACGGGGCCACCGCCTACGGAATACCGCGCGGCAAACAGCAGGCCGGCTGGATGCTGCTCAGCGTGCCGCGCCAGGGCCAGGGCGAGGTGCGTTTCGAGTTCCAGCCCCTGGAATGAAGCGGGCCACCGCTCTGCGGAAAGCGTTAGTTTCAAAGCAATGCCTCCCGGAACCAGATTCCCATTGCACACCCCACTTTCCCGCCGTAATGTTCCTCCAATCGGAGCAAATCCGGCATCCGCCGACGAGGCCGCTCCCAGGCATGAAGACACAAAAACCGCCCGCTAAGAAAGCTGTCAAGGCTGCAAGCCAGACAGTTCGTCGTGTGCCTCGCGCGGCGGCCAAAACACCTCGTGTGAAAGGCAAGAGCCCGAAGCGAAAGGCTCCCGGCAGCAAGACCGTCCGCAAGCCGGCCGCCCGGCTCCGGGCCAAACCCGGGGCTGCGGCAAAAACGCGCGGTGCCAAAAAGACCGTCCTCCGCAGGCGTAAACCAGCAGCCGCTGCCCCCCCGGCCGCGGAACCGTTGCCATTGCCGGCGGACCAGGGCCCGGAGATCGAAGCAGCTAAGATCCTGTTTGAAGACACAAACTCGGGAGGGCGAGCGCCCTCCCGAAAGCCCAGTCTCCAAACAGGCTCCAAGGTAATTGCAAAACCTCCGGCCGGCCGGGCCAAGGGCGTGTTGCCCAGAGCGGTCGGATTGGTAAAGGCAGGGCAGGCAGGCCTGGAGGTTGCCGCAACCGTTGCGAAAAAGCCCACGGTGCCGGAGAAACCTCGCGCCGCGCAGTCCCGCACGAAAGCGGCTCCCGCCAGGCCGGCCCTTCAGATTCCCCCCATTCTGCTGGAAGGCGACAAACCCCGACCGGCAGGCGCGCGCAGCGATGAATCGGCTGAGCTTCCTGAATCCTACGGGACCGGCAAGCTGCTGCTGGTCGCCCGTGATCCGCACTGGCTCTACACGCACTGGGATCTTGCGCCCGAGAAGCAGCAGCACTACAACGCGCAGTCCGCCGACCATCACCTGGTCGTGCGCCTCCAGCCCGGCACTCTCGCCGGCCACACCTCCAGCGAAATCCACGTGCACCCCGAATCACGGTCGTGGTTCATCCAGGTGGATCGCGCAGCGACACAGTATTCGGCCGAGTTGGGCTACTATCCGGCCAATCGCCAATGGGTGACCGTTGCAACCTCCGCGCCGGTGGTTACACCCCCGGATGCGGTGTCCGCTGACAAGACGCTGCGCTTTGCGACCATCCCTATCGAGGTGCCGCCGCGCGAGTTCACAGCCCCTGGGGAACCGGCACGTTCGCAAGCCCCCGGCGATGCGTCCTTGCCAGCCCCTTGCGAAAGCGCCTGCCCCCAACAGACCCGGCGGGCTCAAGCACCGCCGTTTGCACTGCAGCAGGAACGCGCCCTGGCGGCGGTGTTCCATCGCTACCGGATCCTGCAGGAGCCAGCCAGTTCAGCAGAGATCCCGGAACTGATCCGCAGCCCACTGGAGGGGGAAGCCCCTTCCCCGCCGATCGAGTTCCCTGCATCCCCCGGCGGCCCAATCCAGGGCATATCCAGCCCATTGGGCAGCGAGGAGTTTCCGCTGGAAGGCTTCCGGCTGAATCTCAATGCCGAACTCGTCCTCTACGGCGCAACGGAACCGGACGCCAGCCTCACGATTGGCGGCCAACCCATCGCGCTCCGCCCGGACGGCACGTTCAGCTTCCGCTTCTCTCTCCCCGATGGCGATTACGAGCTCTCCGTCTCCGCCCGCTCCGCCCGGGGCGACAGCCGCGAGGCCGCCCTGAAGTTCACCCGCCGCACAGACCGCCGCGGCGAAATCGGCACAATCCCGCCCGACCTCCCGCCTCCCACGCCCACATGAACCCCGCAGACTGTAGACCGTGGACTGCAGACTGTGGACTATGACCCGTTAGACTTCCGCATGCCCGGCTACCTCGCTCTCGTCCTCCACGCGCACCTCCCCTTCGTCCGGCATCCCGAGCACGAGAGATTCCTTGAAGAGACGTGGCTGTTCGAGGCCATTACCGAAACCTACCTACCGCTGCTTGAATCCCTGGGCCGCTGGCAGCGGGACGGCCTGGATGCGAGGCTCACGCTGACGCTGACGCCAACCCTTTGCTCCATGCTGCAGGATCCGCTCCTGCAAAGCCGCTATGAGCGGCACCTGGGTGAGCTGATCGAACTCGCCGGGAAGGAGGTCCACCGGACACGCCTGGAGGAGCCGTTTCACCGGCTCGCCTTGTTCTATCGCGACCGGTTCCACCAGGCGCGCGAGGTTTACCTGGCGTGCGGACGCGACCTCGTCAGCGCTTTCCGGCAGTTCCAGGACGCTGGCCGTTTGGAGATCATCACCAGCGCCGCCACGCATGCGCTGCTGCCGCTGCTGGCCGATCATCCGCCGTCCCTGCGCGCGCAGGTGCTTGTAGCCAGGGACCATTACCGGGCCTGCTTTGGGCGCGACCCGCGCGGTCTATGGCTGCCGGAATGCGCCTACGTCGAGGGGTTGGACAGCGTGCTGCAGGAGGCCAACATCCGCTGGTTCATCACCGACACACATGGCCTGATGCACGCGCAGCCGCAGCCGCGTTACGCCACCTATGCCCCGGTCTTCACGCCCTCGGGGATCGCCGCTTTTGGCCGCGACCCGGAGTCGGCCCGGCAGGTCTGGAGCCGGCACGAAGGCTACCCCGGTGACCCGCGCTACCGCGACTTCTACCGCGACATCGGCTTCGACCTCGACCACGACTACGTGCAGCCTTACCTGCCCGCGCGCGGCCAGCGCGGGTTCACGGGCATCAAGTATCACCGCATCACCGGCCGCGGGCCCGAGAAACAGGTCTATGATCGCCCGGCCGCGCTCCAGGTCGCGGACGAACACGCCGCCCGGTTCGTCGCCGCGCGAAAGGCACAAATCCAGCCACTGGCCGGGGCGCTCGACCGTCCGCCGTTGATCGTCGCCCCTTACGACGCCGAGCTGTTCGGCCACTGGTGGTACGAGGGGCCGGAGTTCCTGGATTGCCTCATGCGCCACGCCTGCCGCGAGCAGAAAGACCTGGAGCTGATCACGCCGGGTGAATACCTGCGGCGCCACCCCACGAACCAAGTGGCCACGCCCAGCCCTTCAAGCTGGGGCGAGGAGGGTTACTGGCGCGTCTGGCTCAACGAGAAGAACGAATGGATCTACCCGCACCTGCGCGCGGCCCAGGAGCGCATGTCCGAACTGGTGCGGCGCCACCAAAGTAGGGGAGGCGTCCCGCCTGCCCCTTCGGAAGAACGCCTGCTTCAACAAGCCGCGCGCGAGTTGCTCCTCGCGC
>JAPLUA010000252.1 GCA_026397855.1 Verrucomicrobiota bacterium
CCATCTGTTGAACGTGTTCTGGAAGTAACCATTGCCGAGCCTCGGTCACTGGTTGCGGCCCGCCAGGAAGTAGTCGGCGGCGGTGTCTTTGTGCTGCTTGACCACCCACCAGGCCACGCCCAGCAGAACGGCGAAGTAAGCCGCGATGGCCAGCCAGTCGAGGCCGTTGAGGGTGGACCCGCCCACGGCGAGAACAGGAGTCAGTTTGCTCATAAGTTGATCAGGGTTGGATTCGGTTTTCAGGGTTGGCCGTAATACGCGCTCGGGCCGTGTTTACGGAGGAAATGCTTGTCGAGCAAGGAAGATTGCATCGGCGCCACTCGCGGGTTAATGCGCAGGGTCTCGCTGTTGAGGCGTGCGATCACTTCCAGGACGGTGGCGTTGTGGACTGCCCGGGGGACATCCTGGCCCCAGGCGAACGGGCCGTGGCTGGCGACCAGCACGGCCGGATGCCGGAGCGGATCCCGGTTCCCGAGCGCCTCCACGATGACGTGGCCGGTGTTCGCCTCGTAGTCCTGCCGGATCTCCGCCGGTTTCAGCTTGCGGGTGCAAGGGACCTCGCCATGCCAGTAATCGGCCTGGGTGGTGCCGTAGGCGCGAAGGGACCGACAAGCCTGTGCCCAGGCCGTCGCGTAGAGGCTGTGCGTGTGCACCACGCCGCCAATGCTGGCGAAGGCGCGATACAGGACGAGATGCGTGGGGGTGTCGGAACTCGGCTTCAAGTCGCCTTCCACGACCCGTCCCGTCGCCAGCGAGACGACGACCATCTGCCGGGGCTTCATGCCCGCGTAAGGCACACCGCTGGGCTTGATCACCACAAGGCCTCGCGCGCGGTCAATGCCGCTGACGTTACCCCACGTCTCGATCACCAGCCCGGCGGCGACCACATCCAGGTTTGCCTGGCAGACTTCAGCTTTGAGCTTTTCGAGCATGGCAGAGGTTATTGGCGAAAGCGCCGGATTACAATCCGCCTGTTGGCGCGCCGGCCACCGTGTTTGGCGCGTTCCGGCGAGGCATTGGCGGGGGCATTTCCGGCATCGGCTCAGGAACCCCAGCCGCTCTTGAGGCCGTAAGCGGTTTCATTCCACCGGAGTTCGTTCTTGAACTGGCGGACGTTGGTGTCCGCGTCAATCACCAGCAGTTCGATGTCGGCGATGGCGGCGAAGTCCTCGAGCATTTCCGTGGTGACGGCCTGGCTGAAGCCGGTGTGATGCGCGCCGCCGGCGTAGATCCAGCAGGCGCAGGCGTCCGCAAAGTTCGGCTGGCATTTCCAGACCGCGCGGGCCACCGGCAGCCGGGGCATCGGGCACCCGGGCGCAACGACCTCCACCTCGTTGACGAGCAGGCGGAATCGGTTGCCGAAGTCCATCAACGCCGCGTTGAGCGCCGGGCCGGCTCCCGTGTTAAACACGAGCCTGGCCGGGTCGGCCTTGCCGCCGATGCCGAGCGGATGCACCTCCAACGAAGGCTGCCCCTCCGCGATGCTCGGGCAGATCTCCAGCATGTGCGCGCCCAGGACCAGCGGATTGCCGGGCTCCAGGTGATAGGTGTAATCCTCCATGAACGACGTGCCGCCGTCCAGGCCCGCCGCCATGACCTTCATCGCCCGGACCAGCGCCGCGGTCTTCCAATCGCCCTCGGCCGCAAAACCATAGTTGTCCGCCATGAGGCGCTGCGGCGCCAGGCCGGGAAGCTGCGCCAGGCCGTGTAAGTCTTCAAAGGTGGTGGTGAAGCCCTTGAAGTTGCCGTCGGCCAGGAACGCGCGCAGGCCCAGCTCGATGCGCGCCGCCTCGGCCGCCTCGCGGACCGATTTGTAGCGCTTGCCGCCCGGTCGCAGATCGGCGGCGATTGCATAAGCGGCTTCGTACTCCTTCGCGAGCGCGCCGGCTTCCTTGTCCGAAACTGCGTTGACGAGCTTCACGAGATCGCCCACGCCATGTCCGTTGACGGAGAAGCCGAACCTTGCCTGCGCGGCCACTTTATCGCCCTCGGTCACCGCCACCTCGCGCATGTTATCGCCGAAACGGCAGAACCGGGCTCCTTGCCAGTCGGCCCATGCCGCCGCTGCCCGGGCCCACGCGCCGAGCTTCTGCTGCACCGTTTGCTCCTGCCAGAAGCCGGCCACCACCTTGCGGTTCTTGCGCAGCCGGCTCCAGATGAACCCGTGCTCCCGGTCGCCGTGCGCGGCCTGGTTCATGTTCATGAAGTCCATGTCAATGGTGGACCAGGGGATGTCGCGGTTATACTGCGTGTGCAGATGCGCCACCGGCTTCCTGAGCTGCTGGAGGCCGTTAATCCACATCTTCGACGGCGAGAACGTATGGCACCACGTGACCAGGCCGATGCACCCCCGCGCGTTGTTTGCCGCCTGGCAAAGCTCCGTGATGGCGTCGGGGGTGGTCATCACGGGCTTGAAGACCACCTTGACCGGGATGGCCGACGAGGCGTTGAGCGCCCGGGCGATTTCCTGTGAATGAGCCGCGACGCTCTTCAGCGTTTGCGGCCCGTAAAGATGCTGGCTGCCGGTGACGAACCAGGCTTCGAGTTGTTTCAGGTTCATGTGTAAAGTTGAGGCGGGTGAGGGAATGTTGAGTTGTGCGCCGTTTCGCTCCGTTCGAGAACGGAACCGGCAATGGTGCGGTTCAGGGTTCCGGACATGTCTAGGGCCTGGTCTTGAGTCGCAACACCGTGAATGAGTTCCCGGGGAACGCGCGGGTCAGGCTGGCTCCCTTGAAGTTCACAGGCTCGCTCCGTGGCGACACCTTGGTTGGCGTGTCCAGGGAGTTCTCATCCTTGCCGCTGGCCGAGGTCAGCACGATTGCCATGCCTTGACCGGTGAGCGCCGGCGCGCCGGTAAGGTTGATCTGCGTCTCCATCGGCCCGGCGCTGGCGTTCACAACCTTGACGATCACGTCCCCCGTCCGTTCGTCCCTTGCGGCGCAGGCATAGAGGGGGGCGGCCGCTGCGCCGCGGTTCACGTCGTGGACCAGCTTGCCGTCCAGGTAGCACTTGATCCCCTGGCCCCGCGTAACGACTTTGATGTCATGCCACTTGCCGGTTTCGATCGAGCCCTTCTTTTCGGCGATGATTCCGCCAAGCTCCACGCCGTGCTTCGTGTTGCGCCAGCCGCCGAGGTTCCACCAGGTGCGGTCTTCATCCTCGTTGATGTGGAACAGGACGAGAAACCCCTCGTGCCCGGCAAGCTTGCGCGCCTTGAGCTGGAGCGTGTAATCGGTCCACGAACGATCGCCGGCAACCGCGCGGACGAATTCCTTCTCGGCCGTCTGCTTGAGCGCGCCGTCCTCGACCTTCCAATCGCCTCCGCCCAGGAGCTTCCAGCCCTCGGCGTTGCGCGAGAAATCGGACCGGAACAACACCCGGCCGTCGGGAGCAGTGACCTGGACGTCCTTGAACTCGGCCTGCGTATTCCAGGTGCCAACGCCGATGGCCCCGGTCATTGTTTCGGGCGCGGATGCCCCGGCCTCGACAGAAACCGGCACCGTCACGTCCCCGCGATGCTCGCTGAAGAGCTGCTGCACGTAGTAGCCCGGCAACCCATACCAGCGCGCGCTGTCGAAGTTGATCAGGTCGGGGTTCCAGTGCCGGTGGTTCATGTTGACGAACAGCGGCGCATAGCTGGCCATGACGACGACGTCCGAGTTGCGCTCGATGCCGGTCATGAAGGCCGCTTCGCCGATGGCCGCCCGGAGGTTGCCCAGGCCGCAGTTCCGGGTCACGGCATATTCCCCTACGAAGATCTTCGGGCCGTTGCGGTCATAGTTGTCGTAGTGTCCGGCCTGCTGCATGAAAAACTCGGGCGTGTTGTAGTAATGCTCGTCCACGATGTCAGGCGTCGGCTCCTTGGGATAACCGCCCTGCCAATGGTTGGCGATGAGCTGCACCTCGGGGTATCTGGACTTGATGGCCTGGACGAAGAGGGCCCAGCGTTCCCGGTAAGCCGCGCCGCCGTTCTCGTTCCCGATTTCGAGGTATTGCAAATGGAAGGGGGCCGGGTGCCCGTTCCGCGCCCGGAGGCCGCCCCAGACGGTGTTGGTGGGCCCATTGGCATACTCGATGGCGTCGAGCGCGTCCTGCACCCATTGGCCCATCTGGTCCATGGGAATGACCTCCTTGTGCGACATCCCCACATTGATGCAGAACAGCGGCGTGGCACCGAGGTCTTCGGTCAATTGCAGGTATTCGTGGAAGCCGAGGCCGTGCGTGGCGTTGTAGCCCCAGATGTTCCACAGCGGCTCCCGCAGGGCGATGTCCCCGATGGTCTTCTTCCAATGGTACATACGGGCCATGTCGTCGCCTTCCACCCAGCAGCCGCCGGGAAAGCGCACGAAGGCGGGCTTCAAACCGTCCAGCGCCCCGGCGAGGTCCGGGCGCAGGCCGTGGCTCTTCCAGGTCTTGTTCGGCATCAGCGACACCATGTCGAGAAACAAGGTGCCCTTGCCGGCCGCCGACAGCTCCAGCCGCGCGCCGGGGTCGCTCTCCGCGGCGGTGAGGATGATCGAGTAGTATTGCCAGTCCCCGGTCAGCCCGGAAATCTCGCCCCCGGCCAGCTTCACCCCGGTCTTGCCGATGATCTGGGCCGTTAGCGGCCCCTTGAACCCGTTGGTCGCGCGTGCGGCGAGCTTGAGCGTGTAGCTTTCACCCTTGACCAGGTTCATCCCCCAGTAACCTTCGTTGACCAGGCTCGCGGTGCCGTCCACGCTGACACGCAGGCTGCGGCGATTGAACGGATTAAGCGGTTTGCCCGAATCAATGGCCATTTCACTCTTGCCGCCAGGCCCGTTGACCAGCTTCCAGCTAGTCGGTGCTTCGCCATCCTCGAACGAGCGGTTGCGAACCAGCTCAGGATAGATGCCGCCGTCGGTGGAGAGGTTGATGTCCTCGAAGAAGATGCCCCAGAGCGTGGGCGGTATCTTGTGCCCCGGCTTATCCAACTGCACCGTGATTTGGGGAGGGTTGCCGGCCTGGGCGAATAGCGCCACCCATAACGGGCAGCAGAGGGTGAAAAGTCTTGGCCACTTCATACAATGGGGAAACGATGCTGAATTACTAGCCGTGAGGCGAGCCTTGAATTGCAAGGATGTTCCAAGCGTTAAACACCAGCTATTCATAGCGCCCCGGATACGATCAAGGTATCGCCAAAACTGGGGATGCTCAATACAGCAAGCTGCAAGCCTGTGTTACGTCACAGCAGTTGTGGCGATGTGCAGTCAGGCCGGATGCCGGGCATTAGAGCGATTTGTTACATTGCGGGGGTCCCCATCTATTCCACCCGCCCCCTCAAGCCGCCTCCACGGGCGCCTGGCGCATTCCCGAGGCATAGCAGGCTGCCTGTGGCACCCTGGTTTTAGTCCGCCCTTTGCAGCCGGACCGGGCCGAGGATGCCGGAGGGCATCAAGGGGGTGTCGGCGACGAGCTTGCGGATGTTGGTGCGTGTGACGCGCCGGGCTTCCGGCAGGGACTGATCTCCGATGATGCGGTTCGGCCAGAAGTTGACGGCCTCGATTTCGAGCTGGTTGACGCCGGGCTCGAGCGCGCGGCTGACGTCCACCCGGAAGGGTGGCGCCCAGGTGACGCCGCATGACTGTCCGTTGACCTTCACCCCGGCCAACTCGCGAACCTGGCCCAGGTCAAGCCACACCGGCCGGCCGGCGGTGTCGGCGGCCAGCTCGAAGGTTTTCCGATAGACCGCCGTGCCCGAATAGAACCTGATGCCCGGCTCGGGGCGTGTGGTCCAGCTTGCCAGGGATGGGAACTCCGCCGATGCCGGCCCGCCCCATGCCGGGTCGAATGACACCGTCCAGGGCCCGCCTAGCTCGCTGAGCGTCGTGAACACGGGGTCATTCCGCGTGGTGCCGGCGGGATGTTCCGATGCGTGCTTGCGGAAGACGACGAAGCGAGAGCCGCACGGCCCGAGTTCCAGGGGCAGCGTTGTCCGTCCGCCGGCCTGCGTGTAGGCCGGGGCGAAGCGATGCGTGCCGCTGACGGCGTCCCACAGCTCCGGGGCCTTGCCGGAGGTCCGGAAGGTGCAGGTCAGGGTGGCGGCATTGGTCGAGCGGTTGGCGACAAAGTAGATCTCCGCTCCGCCGACGGTCCGGTGGATGAAATCCATTTCCGGCTTTGCCCCGGCTTCGGCCTGCCATTCAAAGTCCGGCAGCACCCCCTGGCTGAGCAGGACCTCCCGGGCGGTCCGGCCGGCGAGGACGCGGCCTTTGCCCCACAGGGAGTCGGCGATCTGTTTCACCTCGGCATCGCAGGCCGGGAAACCCGACAGGCCACTGGCGGTTTCGGGCCGGGGACCGAGGATGGTGGCGCCGGCCGCGGCGAACTTCTTCAACTTGCGCAGCACCGGCAGCGAAATTACCGTTCGGTCCGGCAGGACCAGCAGGCGATAGCTTGTCCCCTCGGGCAGGACGATGCGGCCGTCCTTCACGGACATGCGGTTGAGAATCACCTCGGCGGTGACCACATCGTAATCGAAGCCCGGGCCGACGCGAGCGGGGTCGGTCTGGCGGCGCTGGGTGAAGTTCGGCACGTGGTCGCCGTAGTAATACGCGACATCGGCCGCGGGGAGCCCTTGCTGGAGCATCCACTGGCAGCGATTGAGGTAGCTGAAGAAGGGCGCTGACTTTGCCCACCAGGTCACGTTGGGGTTGAGGTGGGTCCCGGCGAAGTATTGCTGGCCGGGGATGCCTTCGCTGTCGGGGGAGCAGACGAAGGCATGCCACACGAGGAGGTTCAGCCCCTCGGTGCAGGCGTGGTCGAAGGAGGGCTTGAGGTTGTCCCAGAGGGTTTCCTGCCAGTGGGGGCCGATGGTGGTGAAGCCTTCCGCCAGCACCAGCTTGCGCCCGTAAGCGTGGGCGGCGGAAGCCGGCTGCTTGACGAAGAAGCGGTTTTCGTCCCCCACGCGATGCCTCCAGGACCAGGCCCAGAACTCGCTCATCGGGGCGTCGTCGTTCCCGAGGCATTGCTGGGCGTCAATCGGCACGGAGTGCGGTCCGCCGGACTCGGGATGGATGAGGAGGCCATGCTTGTGGGCGCCCTCCTTGAAAGGCCGGAAGTGGTTGGCGATGGCGAGGTCGCCCATGGTGCGGCGGAAGTCCTGCAGGAAGCGGTTGCTCTCCTGGCGGCTGTTGACGATGCGGCCGGTGATGACCGGCAGCCAGGGCAGGAGATCGTAGCCCCGGCGCGCCTTGAATTCCTGCCGCAGCGTCGGGGTCCAGTTGGCCACCTCGACCTCCCAACTGTCCGTGTGCAGGTATTTGAGGGTCTTGCCCGCCAGCGGCCCGGCATCCGCAATGAGCGGTTCGACGACGGCGTTCCAGTAGCGCTTGAACGCCCCGGCGTCGAACGGATCGAGGGCATAGCCGTCCCAGCCCTGGCTGCACGTGGAGACGCGGCAGTGGTCGTTAAGGGTGAAGCCGATCCGCACGACTTCCCACTCGCCCGGGGGAACATCCCAGCGCAGGGCACCATCGGGCTCCAGCTTTGCGGTGAGGTTGAGCACCTGGTCCGCCAGGGTGTCCTGCTCGCCGGGGGTGGCGGGGAACTCTTGGAACAGGGGGGTGGTGTCGGGAGCCGAGAAAGGCCTGAGCCCGTGCAGCAGGGCCTTCTCGGCGTGGTTCTTCAAGGGCTGGCGTCCCGCCGCAGGCGCGGGATTGACAGGGAAAGCGAGCACGAACAGGTCGCGGTAAAAGCCATCGCGGCCCTTGGGCTGCGCGAGCTTGCCGCTGAAAGGAACCCCGCCGGCGGCGGGCGTCGCGGTCCAGATGAGCCGCTTCGGCGCATCGTCCTGCGCGACCATGGGGCCGCCGAGATTCCAGCCGCTCTGGATGTTGAGGCTCATCTCGAGGCCCAGGCGGCTGGCCTCGCGCAGGGTGTGCTTGTAAAGCTCGCGCCATTCGGGTGAGAAGAAGGTTGGCCCGTGGGGCGCGCGCACGTTCCCGTCCTGGCTGGAGCCGTCGGCATCGCAGATGAGGGCCCCGCCGAAGCCTTTGGCCTTCATCTCCTCCAGGTCGCGGGTGATGGCCGCGGGGGTGACGTTGCCATTGAGCCACCACCAGTAGGCGCGGAGGCGGGATTCCACCGGCGGGTTGGACCAGCCGCTTTCGAGGCCGGATTCAGCGTGCGCGGGGCACCAGCCCCCGCATAGAAGGGCCAGGGCGATCATTATTCGGTGCAAGGATGTCATAACTGTAACTCTTATTGGGGTGGTGGGAGGGGATCTCATGTCCGATTGCCGGAAGCAGCGGGGCCAGGAGCCATAAGCTGTGCCGGCGGCCAGAAGCCGAACAGCCGGTCGGCGGTTTTCAGGAAGGATCGCTGTGCTAGGGTCTGGCGGCGGCGCAAGTGGGCGGCGAAGGGGCGGAGCGGGGCTTCGGCTTCCGGGTTCTCCCGGATGAACCGGGCGACGCACGTCCCCAGCACCTCCAGGTCCTGGATGATGCCCATCCTGCGCTGGTAATACGCGAGCGCGCGGAGCTGCCGCTTGCTCAGCCCGGTGAGGTCCGGGGACAACGACTCGACCATGTAGCGGAATCTCTTGAAGGCCACCCGGGTCTGATGGATGGTCCGCGGGTCGGCCGGATCAATGGCCCGTCGCCGCTCGACCGCCCGGGCGAAGGCGTCGTCTGTCGCCTTGAGCGCCGCAGAAGCGAGCCGGCGGAGGGCGGGGGCGCCGCGGGATTTGGCGCCCAGGTCGCTGGACAGCGCGCGGAGCCACTTTTCGAGTTTCCTGGCCTTGAAGAGGCCTGGTTGGCGGGCGGCCTGGCCCGCCAGGCGCCGTTCCCGCCGTTCCAGCCAGGCATCCAGCAATGCCAGGTCGGGGAAGCGCGCGACATGGGCGGCGACGAAGGCGCGCTGCACGTGGGTGTCGCGCAGCTCGCCGAGCGCGGCCATGCGGCGCTTGAGAATCCGCCGCGCCTTCTCAATCCCGGCGCTGCGCATGACGCAGCCCAGCAGGACGAGCTGCGCGATCAGCCGGCGGGCGGCCACCCGCAATTCGTGGACCCCCTCCTCGGAGAAATCCTCACGGCAGATCCGGAGCTGGTCGCGGTAGCAATGCCAGCGGGTCTCCAATGCCGCGGCCAGGCAGCGGCCGGCCATCGCCGCCGATCCGCTGGCGCCGGGTGGGGCCCGGTGGGAGGCGCCTGGAGCGGCTAGGGCCCGTGACGCCGGCCGTTTGGCTGCGGCGGCTTTAGGCGGCCGGTCAGGCGCAGCCTTGGTCCGGGAGAGGTGAGGTTTCTCCATGGGCTCCTCCGGGAGTCCGGGTCATGCCATGCCGAACCAGCCGTCGATTTTTTCGAATGAGGTTTGTGTCAGAATGTCGAGCATG
>JAPLUA010000581.1 GCA_026397855.1 Verrucomicrobiota bacterium
CGACGATTCAAAACAAGCTTCTGCTGGCCACCACAGCCCTGCGCGCGCAGGGGCCGCCCTACCCGGTGGCCACGCAAACCCTCGAGGAGCTCGCGAGCTCCGCCAAAGGGGTTGCCGCTTACCACGCGGTGTGGGCTGAGCGTGCGCTCAAGATGAAGAACTCCGAGGAGGCCGCCTCCCGCTTTGACCAGGCCAGCCGGCTGGAGCCGACGAACGGTCTCTACCAGTTAAACCTCGCCGTGCTCCGGCTCCAGGCCACCAACGGGGCCGCGAGCGCGGCGGCGCGCGCCACCCTGGAACGGTTGCGGGCCGACCCGCTGCTCGGGGCGGTCGCGCTCCGCTGGCTTGTCGCGGAGTGCCTGCGGAAGAAAGATCCGGCCGGAGCGCAACGGTTTTCGACGCAACTGCTGGCGGACCCGCATTGCGTGCCGGAGGACCGTTTGCAGCACCTCACTATTCTGCAGCAGACCCATAGCGCCGGGTTCGCCGATTACCTGGCGTCGGTTCGGACCCTTGCGGTCACCAACGCCCTGGAGGTTTACGGCCTTTCGAGCTGGATGATCGGCCACGGACTGGTGGATGAGGCACTCGCGTGGCTCACCAACTGTCCCGCCAAGGTGCGATCCGAGCAGCCGGTGCCCCTGGCGCTGGTGGACTGTTACCTGGTCAAGAAAAGCTGGGAGCCGCTCGAAGTCTACCTTCAGCAAGAAAAGTGGACCGACCGGGAATGCCTGCGATGGGCATTCCTCTCGCGAACCGCCGCCGAACTGAATCAAGGCCAGGCCTCGGAGGCCCGATGGCGGCTGGCGGTGCGGGACGCGGGTGGGCGGCTCGGGCCGCTGACGGCGCTTTTGGGGCTGGCCACGAGCTGGGGGCGCAACGCGGACAAACAGGACTTGCTGTGGCAGATTGCGCAACGGTATCCGAGCGAGCGATGGGCGCTCCGCGAGCTGGATCGGATTTACGTTGCCGCCGGTGACACCCGCAGCCTGAACAAGCTGTATGCGATGATGGCGGGCTACGATTCCCGGAATTTTGTCGCTCAGAACAACTGGGTGGCCACCTCCCTGCTTCTCAAGCTGGACCTTCCCAAGGCGCACGGACAGGCAAAGGATCTTTTTGCCAAGCATCCGGGAGAAGCTGTGATAGCCTCGACCTACGCCTATTCCCTGCATCTGCAGGGCAAGACTCGGGAAGGGCTGGCGGTGCTCGAGAAGCTCAAGCCGGAGGTGCTGGAGAATCCCTCGGTGGCACTCTACTATGGGGTTCTCCTGTCTGCGTCAGGGGATGCTGGCAAGGCGGCCAGGTATGTGGGAATCTCGCAGAAGGCTGGCCTGTTGCCGGAGGAGAGGACGCTGGCTGACCAGGCGATGAATCGCGCGCAGCCTCGGGGTTGAGTCATCCCGCCTGCCTCGAAGTCCGCCACGGATCCAAGGCGCCGGGCCAAGCTGGAAGTCAGGGTGGTCCCGGGGGATGCTCGTGGGTTCCCTTTTTCGGTTAATCGTGGAGCGGGGCTTCGAGCAGTCGTGGCTTGCGCTCGTGCAGCGGGAGCCAGATGCGGAAGGTGGTGCCGCGCCCGACGCGGCTCTCGAGTTCGATGCGCCCTCCGTGCGCGCGGATGATGCGCTGCACGATCATCAATCCCAGGCCGGAGCCTTTCTTCTTGGTGGTGTAAAACGGCTCGAAGATGCGGTTAATCTGCTCCTGCGGGATGCCTCCGCCAGTGTCGGCCACGCTGACCCAGACGCCCTCGGATCCCTCCCCGGTCTGCAGTGTGAGCGTGCCGCCTTTGGTCATCGCCTGGAGGGCGTTCTTGATGAGGTTGACGAGAACCTGCTGGATCTGCTCCGGGTCTATAGGAGTTAAGGGCATCTGGCGCGCCAAATGAGTGCGCAGGCTTACCCCGCGGTTTTCCAGCTCGGGCCGGAGAAGGTCGAGTGTTTTCTGCACCACGTCGTTCAGGCCGAAGAGTTTGAGCTGTGGTGCCGAGGGACGGATCGCCTGCAGGAATTGGGTGACGATATAGTCCAGACGGTTGATCTCGCCCCTGGCAACGGCAAGGTATCTCTCGAGCCGGCCCGTGATCTCCAGCGATTCGTTGTCGCCGCTGGCAGCGTGCTGGTTGCGGGAACCCGGGTGAGCGGCTGCGCGGGCGGGGGGCTGGGCGCGGGAGAGCTTGTTAAGCTTGGCCAGCTCCCGATCCATGAGCTGCAAATGAATATGGAGCGCGTTGAGGGGGTTCCCGATCTCGTGCGCGACGCTCGCCGCCAGGAGCGTCAGGGCCTGGATCCGCTCGCTTTCAATGGCATCGATGGTCTTCTGGCGCGCTTCGGTGGCGTCGTGCAGAATGAGAGCCACGCCGGCGCTGCCGCTGGCCTCGCCGTCGAGGGGCGCCGCGTAGAGGCGCAGGAACCGCGGGCGCGGGTAGTGAACCTCAAACTCATGCCGCACCACGCCTGAGCCTCCCACGGCGTCGAACCGGGCGATTTTCTGCCATTCGAGGTCAGGAATGTAGTCCGTGATTGGCTGGCCTTCGACGTTGGGCTGCAAACCGAGGAACCGCGTCACTGCCTGGTTGAAGTAGAGGATGCGGCCGGCTTCATCCAGCACCAGCACGCCGTCCTCGATCGTGTTGAAGAGGGTTTCCAGGAAGTCGCGCTCGCGGGCCAGGCGCTGCACGACGGTTTGCAGCCCTTCGGTATCCAACCGCCCGATGCGGCCCAGGACTTTATCGAGGAAACTGGATTTGCCGGCCATGCGGGTAATTCGGGCGCCTCGTCCGGGCTAGAGCCATTTCCTCCGCTTGAAATACCAGTAGGTGGCGGCGGTGGACAGCAGCGTCAGGCCGAACGCCGCATAATAGCCGTAGCGCCAGTCCAGCTCCGGCATGTTCTTGAAGTTCATGCCGTACCATGTGCCGACCATCATGAGCGGGGTCGTGATGACGGTGATCATGGTGAGCAGCTTCACGACCTCGCCGGTCCGGTTGGACGACATGTTCAAATACACCTGGAGAATGCCCGTGAGCGCGTCGGCGTAGGCCTGCGCTAGCTCCGAGATGTGGAAAAGGCTGTCGTAAACGTCGCGGTAATAGGGAACGAGGTGGGCGCGGATGAGTTTGAACTCGCCGTGGGCGAAGCGGGCGAGAACCTCGCGTTGCGGCCCGATAATCTGCCGCAGGTGCAGAACCTCCTTCTTGACCTGCAGGATCTGGTTGAGAGTTTGAGTGGTTGGATGCCGCAAAGCCTGCTGCTCCAGTTCGGCGATCTCGAGGGACAACTCGTCCAGGGCCGGCTTGTAGTTCTCGACGATGGAATCGAGCAGCATGTGCGCTACCCGATCCGGAGCCCGGGCAATATTGGTCGTGGCTCTGACAGCGCATTCTTCGGTAAGGCTGACACTGCGCAGCGGCCCGGCGTGATAGGTCACGAGGAAATTCTTCCCCAGAAAGAAGTTCAGCTCGCTGGTGGCAAAGACGCCGTCCTTGCGGCTGTAGTCCACGGCGTGAATCACGATGAACAGGTAGGGGACAAAGCGGTCCTCCTCCTTGGGCGAGTATTCGTCCACCTTCGGCGAGGGGCTGGCCACAATGCAATCCTCGACCGACAGGGGATGAAAGTGGAAAACATCTTCCAGCACGTACTTGGCCTCCTGGGATGTCGGGGCCTCGAGGTCCACCCAGAGGAAAAGGTTGGTGTCGGTAAGCAGGGTCGGCATCAGGAACATGTCAATGTCCTTGCTGTGCAACCGGCCTGTCGTTGTAAATACCAGCGAGCGAATCATGCGGCCGCCCGTCACGAGGAGGACGTGGCAGGGGCAAGGCGAATGTTAGGCCGCGACCGCCGGAAGGCAAGCCCGATAAGGGCGATCGGATCGAGGAGAATTATTCGTATCGCAAGGCGTCAATCGGGTCGAGCTGCGAGGCTTTGCGGGCGGGGTAAAAGCCGAAGAACACGCCGACGGCGGCGCTGAATACAAAGGCGATGATGATCGAGTTGGCGGAGACGAGCGTGGGCCATTCCTTGATCATGGTGATCAGCCTGGCACCGCCGACGCCGAGCAGCACCCCCAGCAGGCCTCCCGTGGAGCTCAGTACGACGGCCTCGATGAGGAACTGCAGGAGGATGTCGCGGCCGCGGGCCCCGACGGCCATGCGGATGCCGATCTCGCGCGTGCGCTCGGTCACGCTGACCAGCATGATGTTCATGATGCCGATGCCGCCGACGAGCAGGGAGACGCTCGCGATGGCGGCGAGCAGGGCGGTCATGACCTCGGTCGTGGCGCTCATGGTCTCGGCGAGTTCCTGTTGGTTGCGAAGCATGAAGTCGTCGTCGCGCCCGCCCTGGATGCGATGGCGCTGGCGGAGGAGGTCGGTGATGCCCTTCTGCACCTCGGCCATCTGGCCCGCGGTGGAGGCCTGCACATTGATCGAGCGGAGCGTGGTCACGCCGGCGAAACGCTTCATGGCGGTCGTGTAAGGCATCAGGACGGTATCGTCCTGGTCCGAGCCGAACATCGAGACGCCCTTGGACTTGAGCACGCCGAGGACTTTCACCGGCACGTTCTTGATCCGGATCACCTTGCCGACCGGGTCCTCGTCCGGGAACAGCTTGTCGGCGGTCGTTTTGCCCAGGACACAGACCTTGGCCGACGCTCGCGTGTCTGCCTCGGTGAACATGGCTCCATCGGAGAGGTCCCACTGTCGGATGGTGAGGTAATCCACCCCCTCGCCCATGAGGGATGTGCTCCAGTTGTTGTTGCCGGCCATGATCTGGGCGCTGCTGCGAACTTCGGGGCTGACCGCGGAGACGCCCGGGACTTCCTTCTGCATCGCCAGCGCGTCCTCCACGGTGAGCGTGCCGGCGCCGCCGAAGCCGGTATGCACGCCGCCGCGGGTGATGCTGCCGGAGAAGACCATGATTACATTCTGGCCGAGGGCCGCGATACGGGATTCGACCTGGGCCTTGGCACCGTTGCCGATGCCGACCATGGCGATCACCGCGCCCACGCCGATGACAATGCCAAGCATCGTGAGGGCTGTGCGCAATTTGTTCCTGCGCAGGGCGCGGAAGGCGACTTTGAGAATGACCAGGTAGCGCATGATCAGTGGGCCGGAGGATGGAATCCGTGGGCGCAAGGGAGCTTGAGGGCCGGGATCCGGATTGAGGTTGGAAGTTGCATGGCGTGTGCCCCGGTGTCTAGCCGGTCAACTGCGCGGCCTTTTGCTCCTCTTGCAGGCGGCGCAATTCCGTCTCGGCGTGGAGGCGGTTGGCCACGGGTGTGTCGCTCACCACCCTGCCGTCGCGCATGACGACCATTCGGCGCGTGTATTGGGCGATATCCAGCTCGTGGGTGACCATCACGATGGTGATGCCCTGGTCATTGAGTTTCTGGAACACGCCCATGATTTCCGCGCTGGTGCGGGTATCGAGATTGCCGGTGGGCTCGTCTGCCAGGAGCAGGGCGGGCTGGTTGGAGAGCGCCCGGGCGATGGCGACGCGCTGCTGTTGGCCGCCGGAGAGCTGGTTGGGTTTGTGGCCTGCGCGGTCCCCGAGGCCGACGGTATCCAGGGCCTTCAAGGCACGCTCGCGCAGCTCGGGTCCGGCCAGGCGCTGGCGGCTGTAAAGCATGGGCAGCTCGACGTTCTCCAGGGCGGAGGTTCGGGACAGGAGGTTGAAGCCCTGGAAGACGAAGCCGATCTTCTGGTTTCTAATGTCGGCGAGCTCGTCGCGGTTGAGCTGCGACACGTCGAGGCCGTCCAGCAAATAGCTGCCACCGGTCGGCCGGTCGAGGCAGCCGATGATGTTCATCATGGTGGACTTGCCGGAGCCGCTGGCGCCCATGAGCGCCACGAACTCGCCCCGGGAGATGTCGAGCGTCACACCGCGCACCGCATGAACGTCCACCTCGCCGGTGTGGTAAACCTTCCGGATGTCCTGGAGTTGAATGACCGGTTGCATCAGTTCAGGGGGTTGGGGCCGTGAGGGGTGTTCGCCTGACTGCGATCCAGGTGCCCAGGGCCGCTCCGCCGCAGACGATCGCCCCGATCGCCACGGTCCACCGGACGCCGATCCAGTGCGAGAGGATGCCCGCCTCCAGGCTGCCAATTGGCATCATGCCGCCGAAGATGACTGCCCAGATGCCCATGACGCGTCCCCTCATGCCGTCGGCGACACTGGTCTGGATGAGGGTGTTCGTGGTCGAGAAGTAGAGCAGCATTCCCCAGCCGGCAATTGCCAGCAGAACCAGGGCGAGGTGATAGCTGCGGGTGACCGACAGCAGCAGGAGCATCAGCGAGAACACCCCGAGGCCGCCGAAGACCATCAGCCGCGGGTGCGCGCGATGGCCCAGGCCCGCCACCGCAAGGGCGCCGAGCAGGGCGCCGATCCCGTTTGCGCTCAGAAGAGCGCCGTACTGGCGCTCGCCCACGCCCAGCAGTTCGCTGGCAAAGGGCGGCATCAGCACCGAGTAGGACCATCCGAAGACCCCCACGATGGCGAACAGGACCAGCAGAGTGCGCACGCGGCGATGCCTTATCACGTAGGTGAACCCTTCGAGGGCGTGCTGCCAGGTGGATTCGGGTTTGGCGGGCGCGATGAACTCGGGCAGCCGCATCAACAACAGGCTGGCGATAACGGCGATGAAGCTCAGGCCGTTGAATAGAAAGCAGGCTGCCAGGCCGGTCTGGGCCATGAGAAACCCGGCCACCGCGGGGCCGACGACCCGGGCTGCGTTCACGATGGAGCTGTTCAGGGAGACCGCATTCATCAGGTCCTCGCGGCTGGTCATCTCCACCATGAACGCCTGCCTGGCCGGCATATCGAAGGCCATCGCCAGGCCGCCCAGGGCTGCCAGGACAAAGATGTGCCAGGTCCGCACCTGGCCGCTCCAGACCAGGCCCGCCAGGACGAAAGCCAGCGCCATCATGCCGCCCTGGGTGAACAGCAGGATTTTCTGCTTCGGGTGCCGGTCGGCGATCGAGCCGCCCCAGGTGGAGAAGAGCAGCATCGGGGCCGAGGCGACGGCGGCCGCAATCCCGAGCAGCAGCTTCGATTGGGTAAGCTGATAGACCAGCCAGCTCTGGGCAGTGTTCTGCATCCACGTGCCGATGAGTGAAATCAGTTGCCCGACGAAGAAGAGCCGGAAGTTGCGGTGGTGAAGGGCGGCGAAGGTCTGCCGCCAGGACAACGCCCCGCCCGTCACCGCCTCGGGCGCGGGGGCGGCCTTGGCGGGCGCATTCTCCGGTTCTTGCGGCATGGTGCATCAGCGGAACCGCGGCGGACCGCCGAACGGGCTCGCGCCGCCAGGGGGCGCCGACGCCGCCGGGGACGATTGGGTTTTGACCGATGTGATGATCGCAGACCCTTCCTCCAAGCCCTCGGTGACCTCGGTGTAGGAGCCGTCGGTGATCCCGGTCCGGACCCGCGCAGCCTTGGGTGCCTGCTCAGGATCGCCGCCCGCGATCGGGGTGTTGGTGGTCAGCAGGTAAACCGTTCTCCAGGCGGGCGCCCCGCCCGGCCGCGGGCCGCCTCCGCCGCCCCTGGATGAGCCTCCGCCCCCGGATCGCTGCAATGCGCCGCTTTGGAAGAGTTCGCGGATCTTGGCGCGGATTTCCGGCGCGGGTTCTTCGCCGCGGTCCCGCATCTCGCGCACCCGGCGCATCAGCACTTCAGGCGGCTCATTTCCCGTAAGTGGCGGGGGCGTTCCCTCCGCGATCTCAACCTTGTTCGATGCGCTGGCGGTTGCTGTCGGCGCCGCATTGGTCGCCGCCGGTTTTGCTTCGCCGCCCAGCCCGATCCGGGCGAGCCAGCGGGCCACCGCGGTCTGGTTGGTGGTCGGCTCCGGCGGCTTGAAGCGGAGGGCGGCATTGGGGACTTTCAAGATGTTGGTGCGCTGGGCCGTGATGATCGAGACCGTCGCAGTCATGCCGGGCTTGAGCTTGAAATCGGAGTTGGTGACCCCGATGACGGCGTCGTAGGTGACAACGTTCTGGACCGTGATGGGCGAGTTGCGGATCTGCACCACCCGGCCGGTGAAGGCGCGGTTGGGATAAGCATCCACGGTGAAGCTTGCGTTCTGGCCGGTCTCGACCGTGCCCACGTCGGCCTCGGAGACGTTGGCATCAATCTGCATGTTCGAGAGGTCGTTGGCGATCTGGAAGAGGACGGGCGCGTTCATGCTGGCGGCGACGGTCTGCCCTACGTCCACGCTGCGCGAGATGACGATGCCGTCCACGGGCGCGTAGATGGTGCAATGGGCCAGGTCCAGCTTTGCCCGCTCCAGGGAGGCGGTCTTGAGCTTCACTTGCGCCTGGGCCTGGTGGAGGTTGGCGACCGCTTTGTCGTATTCGGATTGGGAAATCAGGCGCGCCTTGGACAGGGCCTCCGAGCGTTTGGTTTCCACCTGCTGCAGTTCGAGGCCCGCCTGCGCGTTGGCCAGGTCGGCTTCCACCTGGTTCACGGTGGCCTGGAAGATGGCCGGATCGAGCTGCGCGACCACCTGGTTGGACTTGACCAGGGAATTGTAGTCGGCGTAGAGCTTGGCGATGTTGCCGGAAATCTGGCTGCCGACCTGGACGTTCAGGACGGGGTTCAACTGCCCGCTGGCGGTGACGGCCTGGATCACATCACCGCGGGCAACTGTCGCTGTTTGATACTGCGGCGGTTCGGTGTGGTCATTCTTGAAATAGACCACGCCGCCCGCCGCGGCGGCGATCACCGCCAGCAGGAATATCCACTTCGACCAGCCAAACTTGCCTTTGCTTGCCATATGTATTTGAGCCAAACCGGCTCTCTTACATAAGACAGTTTAGCGATGGGGGAAGTTACTCGAATTCGGGCTGCTGTCCATAGCGGGAATTGGGGAGGCGGCAAACCGTTGCAGCGCCAGCTCGCGGAAACGCGTCCGCAATTGCCGCCATGCAGGCAGTCCAAAGGCCAGGTCGGCCGAGACCCCCAGCCAGAACCAGAGGTGCAGGGAGAATTTCCAGCCGAGCCCGGGGCCTCCCGCCGTCCAAATGCTGGCGATCACCATCACGGCAATGAACATCAGCCAGGGGAGAATCATGATCCTCAGGACCGCGCTGGCGCTGGCGCGAGTCGGGCTCTTTGCGGTCAACGCGACCCGGAGCCCGACGCAAGCCAGCGCGACCGTGTCCAGGATCAGCAGTATCATGGCTGCGATCCCGTAGGCCGCCCATTCACCACGGTCCTGGCTGCGGCCCAACCAGGGCATTGATCCTGCGATGATGAACACGGCCTCCACGGCGAGGACAACCGCCATCGGCCGCAGGAACTGGCGTTTGAGGGCCAGGAATTGGCCGCGGAGGATGTCATCCGCCCTCAGCGGCGTGGAGAGCAGCAGCTCCAGGCTGCCCATCTTTTGCTCCTCCGCAAGCCGCTGGGAGGCTTCGATGCCGATCCACAACTTCAGGACCGAGTTCAACAACAGGACCGTGGTCAGGCTGAAAGACTCCTCAGCCCAGTGCAGGTGCATCACCAGGCGCAGGTAAAGCCACCAGCACAGCGTCAACCCGAGGAAGACCCACACTGCGGCGGGCTTGAACCGGGCGCGGGAGGAGAGCCAGCAAAACGGGTTCACTTCCAGCAACCGGGTCCGGAGGGCTTTGCGCTGGGCCGCGTTGCCATACACCCAACTCCGCCAGCGATCCGCCTGGCGAGGTTCACCCTTGCCGGACTCTCGGTCCTGCCAGGAGTGCGGAACCAGCCAACTCGAAAGCGCGGCCAGCAGCCAGGTCAACGCGTGAATCACTCCCACCGATGCCCAGAAGTATGCCGGTGCGCCCCTGTAATTCGCGTCGAAGCACCCCCAGTAGCTGTAAACCGGGCAGGAGAAGAAGAGGGGGTGAATCGTGGGGTGCGAGTTGTCAATGTAGGCTATCGTGGCGGCGATGGCGGGCGGGACGGCAGCCAACGCCAGCAACAGCAGCAGGTTTGTCCCCATCGCCCGCCGGGCGTCGCGGCTTAATACGGACGCAAACACCCCGATCGTGAGCGAGAACAGGAACGTATTGACCAGCACCAGGACCGTCCGCCAGAACTCGCCATTGGTCACGCCCCCCATGAGCAACGGAATGGCCAGCACCGGCAAGACTGCCAGAAGCCCATAGAACGCGCTTACCGAGGTGGCTGCCAGCTTCCCGAGCACCACGTCGTAACCCTTCAGGTCGGTGAGGAAAAGCAGGCCCAGGGTTCCTTCGCGCTTCTCCTCGCTCAGGCAATCGGCCGTTGAGCGCCGGCCCGAGGAGAGGCAGTAGAGCAGGCTGAGCCCCCCCAGCCCGCCGAAAATCTCCTTGGCCAGCGACTGGGGCGGTATTTGCGTGCGCGCGAGGTAGAGGAAGAGGCCGATGGCAATCGCAGCCAGCGCCAGCACCATCCGCATCCAGTAGGTGCTGTGCTGGCGCGCCGCCACGCGCAATTCGCGCTCCACAATGGGCAGGAAGGTCATGGTTTACCCGGTGGCGGAGGGGTTGGCTTTCATGTGCGCTGGGATTCCCGTGGTGCGAAGTGGATGGTTACGGCGGCAAGGATCAGGGCGCCCCGGACGACGCTCTGCCAGTACTCATTTGTGTTGAGCAGCGTCATGCCGTTGACCAGCACGCCGAGAAACACCAGGCCCACCAGCGTCCCCCACACCCGGCCCGCGCCGCCGGACAGGCTGGCACCGCCAATGATCACGGCGGAGATGACATCCAACTCCCAGCCGACGGCAGTGCTCGCGGAGCCGGACTGGATTTGCGACGCCTGCAGGATGCCGGCGAAAGCCGACAGCGCGGCTACGGTGGCCATGACGATGATCTTGATGCGGCTGACTCGGATGCCGCTCAGGCGCGCGGCTTCGGCGTTGCCGCCCACCGCATAGACGGCGCGGCCGAACGGGGTGGAGTTCATCAGGAACTGCACCACGCCGAACGTGGCGAGGAAGAGCACCGCGGGGAAGGGGATGCCAGGGAATTGCTCCCCGAAGAAGCTGTGAATCCAGCCCCCCAGCCACGCCGGCAAACTCAGCGAGTCGGCCCAATGCGCCGGGTTGAACCATTGCGGCAGCGGGATGTAACCGCTGCCCAGGAAGCTGAACCACTCGGGGAAGGGGGTGATCGGGAACCCGTTGGTGATCAATTGGGCGGCGCCGCGCAGCACGGTGAACCATGCGAGCGTGACGATGAACGTGGGGACCCGGAAGCGGGTGCGCAGCCAGCCGGACATGGCACCGATGAGCGCCCCGGCCAGGAGCACCAGGACCGACCCGGCAGCCACAGCCAGCGGCGGCGGCAGGTGATGAGCCATCGCCTGCACCAGCCACGCCAGCAGGCATCCGGCAAAGGCCACGGCCGAGCCGACGCTGAGATCAATTTCCCCCGCCACGATCACCAGCGTCATCCCGAGGGCGATGACGCCCTGGATCGAGACGTTGCGCAGGACGTTCAGCAGGTTGTCCGCGGTGAAGAAGCCGGGGGCTTTGACGGCCAGCACAACGACCAGGAGGAGCAACACCAGTTCGAGCATCCAATGCCCGGACCGATGCAGCAGCGGCTTGAGTTGGGAAAATCGGGGCTTCACGCGGTCATGCAACGGACGGCAAGGTCGTTCGGGGTGATGGCTTCGGGCTGGACTTCCCCGGCGATCCGGCCGTCTTTGAGGATCAGGATGCGGTGGCAGACTTCCACGAGTTCCTCCAGCTCGCTCGACACGAACACGCAGCCCAATCCGCGCCGGGTCAGGTCCCACATGACCTCAAAGATCTGCTGCTTGGCCACGAGGTCAACGCCGCGGGTCGGTTCGTCAAACAGCACGACGCGCGGCTCGGTGTTGAGCCATTTGCCGATGACGACCTTCTGCTGGTTGCCGCCGGACAGCGAAGCGACGGGGAAGTCCACATCGGCGGTCTGGATGGCGAGCTGTGCGACCAGCTCCTGCGCTCGATGGCGCTCCCGCGCGTTGCTCGAGACACCCCACCGGGCCATGCGATCGAGGCTGGCGAGGAACAGGTTGGGGCGCGTGCCCAGGCTGAGGACGAGGCCTTCCTCCTTGCGGTTTTCTGGTGTCAGCGCCAGCCCCAGGGCGCGCATGGAGGGCGGATCGTGCGGCCGGATGCTGCGGCCCTCGACCACCACTTCGCCGGAGTCCGGCGGCTCGGCGCCGAAGATGGCGCGCAACAGTTCGGTGCGGCCTGACCCCAGCATTCCGGCGATGCCCAGGATCTCCCCGCGCCTGACCGTGAAGGAGACATCCTGGAACTTGCCCTTCCGCGAGAGTCCTCGCACTTCGAGCAGCGGCTCCGGGCCCGGGACAAGGTCAGGCGGCCGATGCCTCGGCGTCACATGGCCAAACATCATCTGCACAATCGTCGGCGCATCGGCCTCGCGCATGGGAAGCGAGCCGACCCGCTTTCCATCGCGCAGCACGGTCACCGTGTCGGCGATGTCGGCCAGCTCCTGCAGCCGGTGGGTGATGTAGAGCACGGCGACTCCCTGCCGGGCCAGTTGGCGCACCAGCCGGAACAGGTTCGCGGTCTCATGCTTCGAGAGGGCGGAGGTGGGCTCGTCCAGCATCAGCACGGAGGGCCGGCTGGAGAAGGCTTTGGCGATCTCCACGACCTGCTGCTGCGCCACGCTGAGATCGCGCACCTGTCGCCGGGCATCCACCGCGGCGTCCATTTCATCCAGCAGCCGCTGCGCCTCGCGGATGGCGGCCGGCCAGTCAATGCGCCGCAGGCCGAGCCGGCGGGCCTGGGGCAGCCGGCCGAGGAGAATGTTCTCCGCGACCGTGAGCGAGGGGATGAGGCTTAGCTCCTGGTAAACGGTGGCGATGCCGGCGCGCAGGGCTTCGAGGGGCGAGCGCAACCGGACCTCCCGGCCATCCACCAGCAGCTGGCCGCTGGTGGGCTGGACGCTGCCGGCGAAGATCTTGACCAGCGTGCTCTTTCCCGCGCCGTTCTTGCCGAGCAGCGCGTGGACCTGCCCGCCGGCCCACGACACCGACACGTCATCGAGCGCGACGGTGCCGGGATACTCCTTGCGCAGCGCGAGAGTTTGGAGCCGGGGCGGGTTCACCGGGCTTTGCCCATCCACTCCTTCAACTGCTGCTCATACTGCGCGATCGCTTCGGGCTCGCTCCGCCGCAGGCAAAGCCCGGGCAGCACAACCTTCTTCTCCACGGGCTCCTTGCGGATGACCTTGAGGGCGGTCTCGGCCGCCTTGACGCCGACCTCGTAGGGGCGCTGGGCTGTGGTTGCCTGGAGGATATTGTCCGGGCTCTTGAGGAAGCCGAGCATCTGCTCACTGATGTCCGTGCCGAACACCACCACCTTACCGGCGCGGCCGCTGTTCTTCACCGCCAGCACGGCGCCCGCGGTGCCGCCCTCGTTGGCGGCCCAGATCACGTCAATGCCGGGATTCGCCGTGAGGATGTCGCCGGCGCGTTTTACCGCCATCTCCGCGAGCCACGCATCCTGCTCGGCAACGATCTGCACCCCGGGCAGCCCTTTCAGGGCCTCCTTGAAGCCGTCGGACCGCGCGCCGCTCTGCTCAGGGACGAGGGATTTGAAGGCGAGGATGGCGACCTTGGCCTTGCCGCCGAGCTTCTCGCGGATGTAGCGCGCCGCCGCCTGGCCGCTCTGGCGTCCGAGGTCCGATTGGTCGCACTCGACGAACGCATCCGCGATGTTTCCGTCCACGGTGGTGTTGTAAGTCACCACGGCAACGCCGCGGGCCTTGGCGCGCTTGATGGTTTCGACCGACGCCTTGCGGCTGAGCGGCGAGATGACAATCGCATCCACCTTGCCGGCGATGAAGGCGTCCACGAGCTGCTTCTCCTTGTCTAGCTTGTTTTCGCTGTTGCCTTCGACAGGAATCGCGCCGGCCTTTTGCGCCGCCTCGCGGGCGCCGAACTCGATGAGGCGGAAGAACTGGTCTTCCTGGAAGATGACGGTGGCGATCTTCGGCGGCCGGGTGTTCGGCCTGGCCGAATCAGCCGCCAGCGCGAGGCTGGCGACGGACAACATTGAAAGCAGTCCAAGGAGTTTCACGTTCATGGTGCGCGCCAAAAGGTTGAATCCGCCTCCCGTCAAAAGCAAGGCCCATTCGCCAGTGAGTGCGAGGATCAAGGGTGCCACGGGAACCTCGAAACGACCTTGAAACGACCTTGAAACGACGTTGATACTACCTTGCTACCACGGAGGGGCCCTGGAGGTGCCGTGGAGCGGTTATGGCGGCTCAGTCACCGAAGTCGGGCGAATAAGAACTCCCGTCAGCGGACCACGCAGGGGACAGAACTCGGTTCTCGGATTTCGGATTTCGGATTTCCTTCGGCCTTCGGATTTCGGCCTTCGGATTTGCCTCCGCCGGGCGTGCTAATACAGCTTCTTCAGCTCGGCGCCGCGGAAGTAATGCTTCACGATCTGTTCGGCCTGGAATCCCTTTGACGCCATCACGGCGGCGCCGATCTGGCAGAAGCCCACGCCGTGCCCCCAGCCCGCGCCCCGCAGCGTGAACTGCCCGGGAACACCGCCCGTGCCGCCGCGGGTCTCCACGACAAACGCGCTGCTGTAGAGATGCGACGCGCTCAGCCAGCGCCGGATCTCCAGTTCCTTCCCCACCACCACGGTCCGCTTCGATCCGGTGATCCGGAGCCGCGAGATCCGCCCGGACGGCCCGCGTTGCAGCGGCTCAAGCTGATGGACCTCGCCGAAGTCAATGCCCGAGCGCTTGTGCAGCAGCGCTGCCAGTTCCTCCTGGGTGTAGGTCACGGTCCATCGGTAGAAATCGGTCGTCTCCTGGTCGAATGACGGCAGCACCTGGCGCAAGATGCTCCCGTCGGTTGTGTTGCAGTAGGCTTCCGGAGACGAGCGTATCCATTGCCCAGCGACGGATTCGGATTCGATAAGCGGATGCTCGATGGCCGCGTCGGACACTGTGGAGAGATAAGGCACGGAAAGGTCTTCCCACGCGGTCGCAAAGACCTCGCTCCGGCCGCCGCAGGACTTCGAGTAGCGGGCGTCGCAGATCTCCCCGCCGTGAACCAGGAACACCCCGCGCGTATCCCTCACCGCCTGCGCCGCCGCCGGCGAGATGAGTTTTGTGAGCCCATGATACCGCTGGCAATGGTCGTCCGCGCAGACGTCGAACAGCTTGTGATCCTCGCGGTCATACCAACGCAGAATCTCGTCGGCGCTCTCCCGCCCGCGCCGCGCGGGGCCGCCGATGTTCTTGAACCGCTTCTGCCGCTCGAGCATGGCCACGAGCCAGCTTCGGGAGGTGATCGCGTGGGCGCGCAGCAATTCGAGCGGCGCCGTCGCGCTCATCTCCGAGGAAATGACGCTCCTGAGATACTGCTCGACCCCTGCGTCGTTGATCACCGTGATGGTGCCGTCGTCGTTCGGCAGGAACCGCAGCCCGCCCTCGAATGTCTCATCCTCTTTGCGCTCCCAGTGGAAGTTGATGCCGATGGTCACATCGCGCAGGACAAACGTGGCATCACCCTCCGGCACCAATCGAATCTCAGGTCCGCGCGCCAGCTCGCGCCCATCTTGGCCTGCCAGGGCGATATTGCCGCCATTCGGCCTCGCGGTGAACTCGCCGCTCACCCCGGTGTTGTCCGGGAGGAGGAAACGCCCATTCAGAACGCCACGGGCTTCGGCTTCGCGGGAGCAGACGCCGACCGATAGGAGAGGTTCCTGGTTTATCATAAGATAGAAGAGTCAGTTGGGGCAGATCTGTGCTGCAAAGGACTCGTGCGCCAACTGCCGTTGGCGGCTGCGACGGCCGCTGTTTCTTGAATCAACCGTAGGCAGGGGTGCGCGTCCTGGCGCTGTCACTGTTACCTGCCCGACGGACTGGATTTTAGTGCCGATGCGGCTGATCGCCGCCTTCGCGGGGGCGATGGATCTGGCGCAGGCCGCGGCGGAGAGTTTCGATCTCCTGCTCGTCAGCGGTCTTCTGCCGCTCGGCCAATTCCAGGGTCTCCATGACCTCCTCCATGTCCTCGGTCGCAGCGCGGAGAGTCTCGATGATCCGGTTTACCTCCTCGATCGCCTCCTGGACGGCCATCGGTGTGGCCGGATGCCGCTCGCGGGGCGGCTGCGGTGGGGGCGCGTGGTGGTGGACCGGGGCGTGATGGGCCGGAGCGTGGTGATGCACCGGGGCATGCCGCTCCGGCCGCGGTTCGGGCCGCGGTTCGCGGAACTGCCCGGCGGAAGGTTCAACCTCGGGGCGGGAAACTTCCGGATTCTCCGGTTCGGCCGACACCGGTAGTGGCGTGGCCGTTGATTCTGGCGGAGATTCTGTGTCGGGCTGATCAGGCCCCGCCCCTTCGTCCAGGGGCAGATGTGGTTGAGGTCCTGGGCCGTGAGAGGGCCGCCGACCGCGGCCTCTGCGGCCGCGGCTGGGGCGCCGACCGCGCGGCGCGGATTGTGGATTCGCGGGCCGATCAGGCGTTCCTTTGCCGGATTCAGGCTGTTGTTCTGGAGCCATTGTTACTTCAAATTGCCCGGAACTGCACGAAATGCAATGGGAATTTGCATTTGCCGACCGAAACAAAACAACCTTATTGCTTCTTTGGCCGTTTTCGGCTTCAGTTCCTTGCGTGAAACTTAATGTTAAGCGGCTGAAGCTGCAACTAACGCATTTGTGGGCCATCGCCCGGGGCAGCGGCAGTAATACTGCCGAGACGGTCATGGTGGAGCTGGTCGGCGCAGACGGGACGGTCGGGTGGGGCGAGGCGGCCCCGATCTCTCGCTACAAGGAATCGCTCGACACCGTCGAAGCCTTCCTCAAGAAAGTGGACCCGCGCGGGCTCACGTTCAGTGACGTCGAGGGCAGCATGAGCTATCTGGACACGCTCTCGCCGCATGACATGTCCGCCAAGTGCGCGCTGAACATTGCTTTGCTCGACGGCGCGGCCAAGCGGGCGCAGAAGCCGATCTACGATTTCCTGGGGCTGGGCTTCCGGGAAAACCACCATATCAGCTCCTTCACCATCGGCATTGATAAGCCGGACATGATCCGCAAGAAGGTGCTGGAGGCGGAGCAATACCCGGTGCTGAAGATGAAGCTGGGCGTTGCCGACGACAGGATCAATCTGCAGGCGCTGCGCGAAGTCGCGCCGGTCAAGACGCTGCGCGTGGACGCCAACGAAGGCTGGAAGACCAAGGAGCAGGCGCTGGAGATGATCGAGTGGCTGGCCAAGGACGGGCACATCGAGTTTGTGGAACAGCCCATGCCCGCCGCCACCCCCGTCAAGGACTGGGTCTGGCTCAAGGCCCGGTCGCCGCTGCCCATCTTCGCTGACGAATCCTATCACCTGGCCAAGGATGTGCCGCAGGTGGCAGAGTGTTTCCACGGCGCAAACGTGAAGCTGGTCAAGACAGGCGGCGTCAGCGGCGGCTTCGAGGCCCTCTCCGCCGCGCGCAAGGCCGGGTTGAAGACCATGCTGGGCTGCATGATCGAAAGCAGCATCCTCATCAGCGCCGCCGCGCACCTGGCGGAACTGTGCGACCATCTCGACGTGGACGGCAATATCCTCATCAGCAACGACCCCTACCTGGGCGTAACGTCGAGCAAGGGCATCCTCTCGTTCGCCCAAGCGCCGGAGAAGTTCGGATTGCGCGTAAGCCCTCGCTGACGTAAGGCTGGGGGCGTCCGCTGCGTCAAGTTTGCGTAACGCAGATTTCCAATCTGCCGTATCGCAGAATTGTATTCTGCAGAGCGCGGGAGTAATTCGAAGCACCCATCACGAAAGAGGGTGTGTCCGTTGCGCCCAAGCGTCGTGCCACTTGCGTAGCACACTGACAACAGCGTGATCGGCGCGCCGGTTAAACACGCCCACTACGGAATATCCCAGCCTTACCGGCAGCCACAGCGCCCAGAACAACAGCCCCACGGTGAGGTATCGGTTGAACCAGCTATCGAGCCGCCACTGACCCTTCCATATCCACATCGGATCCTTGTCGAACGGACCGAGGTAGAAGATCGGCCACAAATCTTCCGGGGACGGGCCGCGCGAGCCGACGAAGTCGCACAGCAAATGCAGGTGAAATACCAGCAAAGCCAGCAGGGCCACTCGCCATGGGCGCTGGGCAAAGCACGCGAGCAGGACTGCGATCAGAACTCCACCCAGGGCACCGTGCAGCAGGAAATGGTGATATTGCGCGTAAAGCTGGGTTTGCTTGGCGCCGAGCCAGCCGCGGGCCAAGTCCACGATCAATCCCAGTCCGTCGGCGTCCGGCAGCAAACCGGCAAGGGTCACCAATCGGCAGTCACGCGGGTTATCCGTGGTCTTGGCCGCGATGATCCAACTGGCCAGCAGATGAGTCTCAGGAGACACGAGTTCTGCGAATCGCTTCCCGTCCTCGCTCCTTCGCTGGGCGTTAGCCGATCTTCTCCCAGAGCGTGATCTGCGGCGGTTCGGCGACCATCTGTCCCACCCGGCCCAGCACGGCCTGCAAGTCCGGCTTCTGCAAATGCGCATCCAGGTGAACCTTGCTGACCCAGTTCTCGTGGAACATGAACAGGGCGGGATCATCCACAGCCTGGTGCAGGTCGTAATTGATGCAGCCCGCGTCCTTCCGGCTCGGGGCAACCAGCGAGAGCAGTTCCTGGCGGACCTGGCTTTCTTTGCCGGGGCTGGCTTTCAGTTGGGCAACCACTGTAAGAGTTTTAGCATTCATAGGGAGGCATCATCGCGGCACAGATAGCGGGCTGGCAATACGGATTTTTGCCGGAGCGGCAATCCCGTGGGCATTGTTCCGCCTGCCGCTAAACGTTCGGCGGCATGGGCACAGGCCCTTCGTGCGTAGGCATGAGCGGGTAATCCGGCATGCCTGTCTTTGGGGGCAATGTTCCGCCGGGGCCTGCGCGTTTGTATTGGCCTGTTGCCCCGGCTTCACTGTCCCCGGCCCTACATCCGTCCGTTAAAGCGGTGGATGGTTTCGATCATCGCGAGGTAGTTCGCGGTGGGCATATAGTTTGTGATTGAGTTGCCGGAGCCGCAGGCGTAGCCGCCCCCGGGCGCGCAGGCCTCCAGGATCTGGCCGGTTCGGCGCCGGACATCGTCCTGCGTGCCGCGGCTCAGCAGGTCCACATCCACGCCGCCCATGACTGCCACGCGGCTTCCCCAGCGTTGCTTGAACTGCTCCACCGGCACGATCACATCCTCGAAGCTGTGCTTGGCGTCAATCCGCACATCCTCGATCAGGTCCGGCATGACCGCCTCCACATGCCGGCAACTGTGCAGCAGGAACAGCCGGCCGGTCCGGTGCGCCAGTTCGGCGTAGCGCTTGTGCCAGGGTAGGATGTAGTTGCGCAGGTGTTGCGGCTGCAGCAGGGTGGCCGTCTTGAACCCCATGTCGTCCCCCAGCCAGAGGGCAAAGCACTTCTCCATCTCGCAGAAGACCTGGAAGGCGTCGAGGATCGTCTGCCCGACCCGGTCCACCACGGCCCGCACGAGGTCCGGATTGTCATAGAGCAGCAGCATCATGCCTTCGAGCCCCAGGAGGTTGCTGGACCATTCAAGCACCCCGCCGGAAAAGCCGACCATTCCCATGCCTGCGGGCAAAGCGTCTTGCGCCGCCTCGGCCGCCGCAAAGTCAATGGCCGCCGCCGCCGGCCAGGGGTAGGCTTCGTAGTCCGCCAGCGACTTGATCACGCCCTCGTGCTCATTCACCCAGCGCCGGTCGCCCGTCGCGGAGGTCGCCGTGTCCCGCGCCGCCAGGGTCTCCATCTGGAACGGGATCTCCGCCCGGGCGCGGTAATAGTCGTAACCCAGCGCATGCCAGAGTTGGACGCGCTGGCGGATGGCTTCGCGGAACTGCGCTGGCCCGTTCTGGCGGGACAGCGGGACCAGGGGCCGCCCGTGCAGCGCGGTGAGCGTCTCCTCGGCAATGGCCAATTCGACCAGCGGAACCCCCTCGACGGGCTGTCGCCGAAGCACTTGTTGAAATCGCTCGACGTTGGGCGCCGGCTCAGGCAGGTCCGGCAGGATTAGCGTGCTCATGAGATTGCTTTCCGATAAGGCTCAATTTGAGCGCACAGTGGCAGAAGGCGACGGGAGTGTAAAGCGCCGCCCGTAATCGCGGCATCAACGGGAACGCCGCGCCGGCCCGTTCGGGTGCGATTGCGCTTTGCTTGTCCCGCCAGGCGGGCATACTCGCCGCATTATGAGGAACTGCATGATAAACGAGATGAAGAGAATCTGGAGCATCTGGATGGGCGGGGGACTTCTTCTGCTGGGTGTCGCATCGTGTTCGACCCCGGGCGGACGCACAGGCACGATCGAACTGTTTAACGGGAAGGACCTGGCCGGCTGGCAGTATGTCCTGGCTGAGCCGGGGGTCACAATGGGCCAGGTCTGGAGTGTGCAGGACGGTGTCCTGACCTGCCAGGGCAAGCCCCTCGGGGCCCTGTATCGAGGGCCGGTGGTTGCCAATTTTCGCATGGTGGTGGAATACCGATGGCCGGCCGGAAGCGAGCCGGGCAACAGCGGCATCTTTTCCCGCATCAGCGAACCCCTCAAGGCTTTGCCTTGCGCCATCGAGGTTCAGTTGAAGCACGGCAGCGCGGGTGATGTTCTCGGTCTGCAAGGCAAACCCGTCGCCGCCGGGCAGGCGCGCTCATTTGAAGTGAAGAATCATGCCGTGGCCGGGAACATTGCAGGGGTCCAGAAGATGCTGGATGCCGAGAACGCGCCGGGCGAATGGAACCGTGTGGAGATCCTGGCGCAGGGCGGGCGCTACCAGGTTTGGATCAATGGCAAGAAGGTCAACGATGCTGAAGGCGTTGACCTGGCCCCGGGGCTTGTCGGAATCCAGTCCGAGGGCGGAGTCGTCCAGTTCCGCCGCGTCGCATTGACTCCCCTGGACTGACAGCGATCAGCGCGCGCTCTTCATTTATTCGTGAAACGGCCGCCCGGCGGCATAGGCCTGGCGGCGCCGCTGGATCTCCGCGGCCATTTCCTTCTGGCCGGCGGCCAGGGCCAGTCCGGCTGCCTTCTGCGCGGTCTCGACTGCGGCGGGGTAGTTGCCTGACTCCGCGTATGCGGCCGCGAGTGTGTCCAAGGCCCCGGGGTTGTTGGTTCGGGTCAACGTGACAGCGTGAGCGGCCAGCCGCACGGCCTCGCGACCATCGCGCAGCTTCTCATCCGGCTGCGTGGCCAGGATCCAGGCAAGGTTGTTGAGGGCTTCCAGCCAATCGGGTTTGAGCCGCACGGCTTCCCGGTAATGGGTGATCGCCTCGGCAGTTTCCCTGCGGCCGGCGAGGATTACCCCCAGTTGATAGTGTGCCTCCGGGTAATCGGGCCGGTTCTTGATGGCAGCACGGAATTGCTGCGTGGCCTCGCCGGCCTTTCCCTGTCGGAGCAGAAGGTCTCCCAGCCCGTAGTGGGCCTCGGGGTCGCCGGGTTTCAGGCGCAGGGCGGCGGAGAAGTGTGCTGCGGCCTCGTTGGTTTTGCCGAGGGCGGCCAGGACCAGGCCCAGCGCCTGATGCGCATCGGATAAATCGGGCTGGGCCTGCAAGGCCGCCAGGTAAGGAGCCACCGCCCCGGCGGGGTTGCCCTTCATCACGAAGGCGTTCCCAAGGTTGAAGTGCGCGCCGGCGTAATCGGGCTTGAGGCGGATGGCCTCCTCAAACTCGGTCATGGCATCGGCCAGTTTGCCTTGCTCTGCCAGGGTCTTGCCGAGGTTGTTGTGCGCTTCGGGATTGTCCGGGTGGGCGCGCAGCACATGGTGGAACTCCGCGAGCGCCTCCCCGGTTTTGCCCTGCGACTGCAAGGCCAGCCCCAGGTTGTTGCGGGATCTGACCATGTCGGGCTTGAGCCGCAGGGCGATGCGGAACTCGGCCTCCGCCGCGGCCGATTTGCCCTGCATCTGCAGCACCACCCCGCTGTTGTCGTGGGCCTCCGCGTAGTCGGGCTTGATTCTTAACGCCGCGGCGAAATGGTCCAGGGCGTCGTCCAGCTTGTTCTTCTGGCCCAGGGCGCAGCCGAGGCTGTATTCGGCCAGGTAGTTGCCTTTGGTCACCGTCACCGCACGCCGGAACAGCGCCTCGCCATCGCTCCAATAACGCAATTGCCGGCTCGTGGCCGTAAGGCATGACAGGAGGACGGCGAGCATCACGATGGTTTCCACCGTCACCCGGTACCGCCCGCCGGCCA
>JAPLUA010000602.1 GCA_026397855.1 Verrucomicrobiota bacterium
CACCAGAACCGGTAGAGCCCGTCGCCCGCCTTGATCAAAGGGTTATCCACCAGGAAGGCGTCATCATCCCAGATGAATCCTGCATGCCACACCGGCTGGTAGGCGAGCACCGTCATCAGCACCATCAAGGCGGCCATTAGCCAGACCAGAGAATCTGGCCTGCTCAGAAGCGGGGCAGTTGCCCTCGTCGGTGTGGGTTTGGACTTGGTCACTGATCGGCGCATGGAACCCCCGAAGACTACTGCGCCGCCGCCTTGCCAGCGAGCGCGGCGTCCAGGTTTCTCCGGGCGTCAGCATAGTCTGGCTTGAGTCTCAGAGCTTCCTGAAACTGGCGGATTGCCTCGCCGTTGCGGCCTTGTCGATAGAAGACGACGCCGAGGTTGTTGTGGGCTTGAGCATCGTCCGGCTTCAGCTTCAGGCCAGCCTGGTACGCCCGGATCGCCTCGTTGATGCGGCCTCTTTGCTGGAGGGCATTCGCCAGGTTGAAATGCGCAAAGGCGTGACCGGGTTGCAAACGGAGGCATTCCTGGAAGTGGGGGATCGCCTCGTCGCTACGGCCTTGGCGTTGGAGGGCATCGCCAAGATTGTTGTGGGCGTCGGCGTTATCGGGTTTGAGGCGGACGGCTTCCTGGTATTGGCGGATCGCCTCGTCAATTTGGCCCTTCTCGTCGAGCGCGTTGGCGAGGTTGTAGTGCGCCATCGGGTGATCCGGGGCCAGGCGGATGGTTTCCCGGTACTGGTGGATCGCCGCATCGGTTTGGCCTTTGGCGTCGAGGGCGGTACCGAGGTTGTTATGCGTCTCGGCATAATCCGGTTTCAGGCGGAGGGCTTCCTGGTATTGGCAGATCGCATCGTCCGTTTGACCTTTCCTGGTAAGGGCGACGCCGAGGTTGTTGTGCGCCTCGGCGTAATCCGGTTTAAGGCGCACGGCTTCCTGGTATTGGCGGATCGCCCCATCGGTCTGGCCTTGCTTGTCGAGCGCAACGCCGAGGTTGTAGCGGGCTTCGGCGTAATCCGGTTTCAGGCGCACGGCTTCCTGGTATTCGCGGATCGCCCCATCGGTCTGGCCTTTCTTGTCGAGGGCGATGCCGAGGTTGTTGTGGACGCAGGCGTCACCCGGTTCCAGGCGGAGGGCTTGCTGGTACTGGCCGATCGCGTCGTCAATCTGGCCTTGGTTGGCGAGGATGGTACCGAGGTTGTTGTTGGCCAGCCAGCAGGCGGGGTTCTTGGCGAGCGTATCCTGCCACAACATTGTTGAATCCGCATACAGGCGCGCCTGCTTCCAGGTCAACACCCCCAGCACCAGTAATACCACACCGCCCAGGGCAACGCCCGTGTGCGAGCTCGCCCGCCATAAACGACCTGGAGCGCCGACATTCTTGTCGGCCCCCGCCAACGAGGGCGCCACGCCGACAGGAATGTCGGCGCTCCAGACGGCGCTCCAAGCGGCGGCCAGCAGAGCGATCGGGCCCAGGATCGCGAAATACTGCCAGTGATCGGCCACCAGCGAGTAGCGCATGAAGTAGATGTTCAGAAACCCCAGCACCGGCAACAACATCACGACAAAGCAGCCCAGCGCAAACAACACCGGCCGGCCCCATTGCCGCCGGTAATGCCAGCCCACCGCCAAAACCACCACAACCAGCAACCCCGGCAGATACGACAGCGGCTTGGACGCGTCCATGCTCCACCGCGGATAAACGAACATCAAGTCGAGCGGCCACAGCGCCTTGTAAAGATAGAACCAGATCGCCCAACCAGCCCCTGCCAGGCGCGCCCAGAAGCTGTCCGTGCGCACAATAACGGAGCCGATCGCCCGATGGTATTGGAACCAGACCGTAAGCAAGCCCAGCAGCCCGGCCATTGCGAAAAAGGGAATCGTGCGCCCCACGTCCCGGCGATCAATCCACCCGCGCCGCCACCAAACGAGCAGCAAAAGCACCACGGGCAGCGTTACCACCGCCGTCTTGCTCAGCAACGCCAGGGCAAAAGCGCCCAGGGAAAGCCAATAGAAGAGTGACGGGTGACGGGTGACGGGTGACGGGTGGCGGGGGGCGGGTGGCACAGTCCCGGCTTTGGACTGTTGATCGAACCGCACATACCAAAGCAGCGTCCAGGCGCAGAAGAACATTGCCAGCGTATTCTTCCGTTCGGTAATCCAGGCCACCGACTCCACATTGACCGGGTGCAGGGCAAAGATCGCCGCCGCCAGCCAGGCACCCGGAATATTCAGCCGGGCCAGCACCCGCCACAGCAACACGGAGCTTGCCGCATGCAACAGCACATTGACCAGATGGTAACCCAGGGGGTGGTCGCCCCAGAGTCGCCACTCCAGCCACAAGGTCGTGGAGGTCATCGGGAAATAGTCCGGGGCTGAGGTCGTACACCAGAACCGGTAGAGCCCGTCGCCCGCCTTGATCAAAGGGTTA
>JAPLUA010000420.1 GCA_026397855.1 Verrucomicrobiota bacterium
AGCCGTATTTCGTGGATTTGCCGTCGGGCAACTTTGCCGGGGTCCACATCTGCTCCTTGCTCGCGGCCTTGAGGAGGTTTGTGCCGTCGAGGGCGGAACTCCACTTTGCCAGATCGCCCACGGTGGAGGCGATGGCCCCGGCCGAAAACACCTCGGTCAGGTCGTAGTCGCGATTGATGTGGACATGGTTGGTCTGCTCGTAGCCGGAGGCGCGGTTGGGGATGACCAGGCCCGGCAAACGGTTGGTGGTCGTGTTCATCCCGAGCGGCTGGAAGATGCGTCGGCTCAGGAAGTCCCAATAGTTCCTGCCGCTGACATTCTCGATGATGTAGCCGAGCAGGCTGAACCCGGTGTTGCAATACTTCCAGGATTGACCCGGCGCAAACTCCAGAGGTTCCTGGCCAATCGCCTTGATGAACTGCGCCTGGGTGAGGTGTTTGGTCAATTGGTAGCCATCCAGCCCGGTGTAGCTCTTGATGCCGGAGGTATGGGTGAGCAGGTGCCGGATCGTGACGTTGGTCCAGGTGCTCGGGACATTCCGCAGGTGCATGGCGATCTTGTCATCCACGGAGAGCTTCCCTTCCTCCGCCAGCATCATGATTCCCGCAGCGGTGAACTGCTTGGTGATGGAGCCGATCTCGAAGACGGTCTCCGGCTTCACCGGCACGTTCAGTTCAAGGTTGCACAGCCCGTAGGCTGCCGTCTTGACCGGTTTGCCGTCCCGCACAATCGCCAGCGCGATGCCCGGGATGCGCCGTTGGGCCATCTCGCTCCTGATGTAGTCGTCCACCCGGTCGGCCCGGGCGAGGGGTGACGCGAGAAGGGCCGTTGCCAGGAGGGAACAAAGTACTGCGCGCTGCTTCATGGTTCGATGGTAGCCGATGGGCTTGTGGTGAAGCGATAGCAAAGGCGAACCCGACGGAGCGGAAAGCCGAAAGCCGAGATCCGAGATCCGAAGGAAGGCCGAAATCCGAAGACCGAAGGCCGAAGGGGCAAGGAAAGCCCAAATGCGAAACCTGGGTTCTGAAGCCGGAGCTTCATGCCTGGGGCTTCGGCTTTCGGGCTTCGGATTTCCTTCGGATCTCGGTTTTCGGATTTCGGATTTCCGCTTCGCGGCCCCTATTCCCTCGCCTTCGAGTCAATAATAACGGTTACCGGCCCGTCGTTCGTGAGGCTCACGAGCATGTGGGCGCCGAACTCGCCGGTTTGAACTGGCTTGCCCAGGTCGAGTTCGAGCCTGTGGACAAATTGCTGGTAAAGGGGGATGGCAATCTCCGGTCGGGCGGAACGGCTGTAAGAGGGGCGATTGCCTTTCCTGGTGCTGGCAAACAGCGTGAACTGGCTGACCAGCAGGATGCCGCCCTGGACGTCCTGCACCGAGAGGTTCATAACTCCGGCCTCGTCATCGAAGATGCGCAGCCGGACGATCTTCCCGCTCAGCCACCCGATGTCCTCCGCCGTATCGGCTTCCTCGACGGCGAGCAGCACGACCAATCCCCGTTGGATGGCACCCTTGACGGTGCCGTTGATGACGACCTGGGCTTCCGCCGCCCGTTGGATGACGGCTCGCATCAGTGAGACCTCGCGGGCCGGGAGCCCGTCCTGGCAGAGATAAGGGGATGCTTCAGGGCTTGGACAGCCAAGAGCTGTCGGCTGGCCGTGGCCGTGGGCGGAGCACCTCGTCCCGGAACGATGCCGGTGGCCGTGCGGGCCGGGATTGTAAACCGGATTTGCATGGGAGGATCTTAGCGCGCTTCGGCTTTGGCGCAAGTCGCCCTCTACGGGCGCATATTACGGGGAGCACCAGGTAGTAGCGTAAGCCTCCGGCTTGCGCCCGTCCAGGCAAGCTTCCAGCTTGCCGAACGGAATGAGCACAGCCCACCCCCGGGCCAACCTGGAAGGTTGGCGGACAAACCAAGCCGGAGGCTTGCTCTGCTACAAAACGGTGCTGCTGCTCCGGAAGTGCCCGCCGTCAAGCCCTCTTCGTCATTTCGGGAGTCGGCGACGGTCGGGCTACCCCTGATCCCGGGTCCCGCCCGAGGATTGCAGGGGGAACTGGACAATGGTGGTGGTGAGCTGGTTTGGTGCGGAAGTGATGCGGATGGATCCCCCGTGCGCCGTGATGATCCACAGGGCAATGCTCAGCCCCAGTCCGCAGCCTTCCACGGCCTGGCTGTGGCTGGAATCGCCCCGGAAGAACGGATCGAAGATGCGTGGCAGGATTTCCCCCGGGATGCCGGGGCCGCTGTTGGCGATGGCCACCTCGGCGGCTTGGTCTGCCCGGCGCAAGCTCAAGGTGACGGTTCCCTTGCGCGTGTTGTATTTGATGGCGTTGTCGGTGAGGTTCAGCAGCAACTGGCGCAAACGGTGGCGGTCGCCTGTGACGGTCAGCTCCTCGCAGGCTGTAATGCTGACGAGAATGTCATGCGGGCGGGCCAGGCTTTGGGCGTCGGCGCAGGCCTCACGAACCAGCTCATCCAGCCGGACCGGCTCACGGGCAAGGGTGATCAGGCCGGCATCGGCTTTCGTGAGCAGGGTGAGGCCGTCAACAATCTTGACCAGGCGCTGCACCTCGTCCAGCTCGCTCTCCAGGCGCTCCCTTTGCGAGGCGTCGAGCGACTGATTTCGCAGGGCTGTTTCCAGCTCGCCGTGCATGACCGTGAGGGGGGTCTTGAGTTCATGCGAGGCGTGCAGCGTGAACTCGCGCATGCGCGCGAAGGATTGGGCGAGGCGCCCGGTCATGGCGTTGAAGACCTCAGTCAGGCGGTCGAGTTCGTCGCCGTTTCCGGTGCGGGGCAGGGGGGTGCCCAGGTTGTGTTCATTGACGCGCTCTGCCGCCCGGGTCAGGGCGGACACCGGCGCGAGCGCCCGGCGCATCATCCACCAGCCGCCGCCCAGCGCCAGCAATGTTGCGGGCACCCCGCACCAGAAGATGATGCGGTAGATCTCGCCAAGGTCGTTCTCATCCGCTTCGTCGGGCTTCGATGGCCCGGCCGCAGGGGGTTCGGGGGCAAAGGCGTGATAAGACAGTATTCCCATGGCCACCAGCGAGACAAACATGACGCCGGCATACCAGAGCGTCAGGCGGGTGCGGATGCTCAAGGGCTCTCCTTCATCACGTAGCCGATTCCGCGAACGGTGTGAAGCAGCTTGGGCTCGAAGTCCGCGTCAATCTTCTCCCGCAGGCGCATGATGTTCACGTCCACCAGGTTGCTGCCGGGATCGAAATCATAGTCCCAGACCTTCTCCAGGATGGCCATGCGGCCGCAGATGCGTCCCGGAGAGCGCATGAGGAACTCCAGCAGCCGGTATTCACGCGTGGTTAGCTCGATGGCTGCTCCCCCGCGCCGCGCCTCGCGCGTGACCGTGTCCAGGGTGAGGTCCGCCAGGCGCAGGACGGGGGACTTGGATTCACCCCCGCGCCGTCCCAGCGCGCGGACGCGGGCGATCAGCTCGGCGATCACGAACGGCTTGGGGAGGTAATCATCGGCCCCGGCATTGAGCCCCTCGACGCGCTCGTTGACCTCCCCGCGCGCCGAAAGCAGCAGGACCGGCGTGGCGTTCCGGCGTTCGCGCAACTGGCGCAGCAGGCTCAGGCCGTCCCGGCCCGGCAACATGATGTCGAGCACGATCGCGTCAAAGGGTGTGGTGCGCGCGGCGGCCAGGCCGTCGTCGCCATTGTGGCAGAGATCCACGGCGAAACCCTCCGCCTGAAGCGCCTTGCGAATGAACGAGGCGGTCTTCTTTTCGTCTTCAACGACCAGCACACGCATGGGCAGAGCTTAGACCGCAAGGTGTAATTTCCCAATGCCTAACTTGCCGGGGCATCGCGCGGCTCCCTCTCATCTCGATGCGTGTGATTTGAGGGCCACGTCGCCGCCCTCAGGCAATTCCCGGATGCAGCCTACGCCCCTGGCGTAGTATTTATACTCGATGGCCCCATCGGACAGCACTTCCTTGATCTTCAGGCAGTCGTGATATGTTCCGGCGGGCACGGTCACCGTCTCGGAGAGCGACAGGATCTCGTTGTCCTCGGTGGTGATCTTCGGCACATCCTCGGATCGGAACTTGTCGCCCGCTCTGGGTTGGCCCGGCATGAGAAGGCCGGGGACCTTGG
>JAPLUA010000541.1 GCA_026397855.1 Verrucomicrobiota bacterium
AGCCGAGCCGGGCGGCGTCCAGCAGCTCGCCGCATCCATCCTCAGCGCCCGGGAACAGATCCGGTTTTGCGGGCTGTGCGGCGCGCTCACCGACAGCCCCACCTGCGGCACCTGCTCCGACCCGCGCCGGGAGCCGTCGCTCATCTGCGTGGTCGAGCGGGCCGTGGACATCATTTCCATCGAGAAGTCGGGCACCTTCCGGGGCAGGTATCACGCGCTGGGCGGCAAACTCTCGCCGGTGAATTGTGTCGAGCCCGAACACCTGCGCATCGCAGAGCTGCAAGAGCGGCTCGCAACCGAGCCGATCCGCGAGATCGTCCTTGCTCTCGGCACCGATGTGGAAGGCGACGCGACCAGCTATTACCTCGCGAAGCGCCTGGCGCGCGAGGGATTGAAAATCACGCGCATCGCGCACGGCCTGCCGGCCGGCAGCGGTTTGGAATTTGCCGACGAACTCACCCTCAGCCGGGCCCTCGATGGCCGCCGGGAACTACTCTGAAATGGAATCACCTATGATGGTAAAGGCCGTTGTCTTCGACCTGGGCAAAGTCCTGCTGGATTTCGACTACTCCATCGCGGCCGGCCGCATCGCCGCCCGCAGCAAAGTGCCGCCCGATCGCATCCGGCATTTCATAGACCACTCTCCCCTGCTCTTCCGCCTGGAAAGGGGGCAGATGACGACGGTGCAATTCTACGCCGAGGTCTGCGCCGCAACCGGCTTTGACGGGAGCGCCGCCGAGTTCAACAGCTTCTTTGGCGACATCTTTGTTCCGATCGAGCCGATGGTTGAACTCCAGGCCACATTGCGGTGCCGCGGCCTGCCCACGTACGTGTTCTCAAACACGAACGACCTGGCCATCACCCACATCCGCCGGAACTTCCCGTTCTACGGCAATTTCGACGGCTACATCCTCTCCTATGAGCACGGCGTCATGAAGCCCGACGCCCCGCTCTACGAGGTCGTCGAGCGCATGTCGGGCCACCGCGGCCCGGAAATCCTCTACCTGGATGACCGGGCGGAAAACATCGCCGCGGGCGCAGCGCGGGGCTGGCAGGTCATCCTGCAGGAGTCGCCGGAGAAATCGCTCGCTGCCATCCGGGACCTGGGCCTGCTGGACCGCGGCTGATTCCGCCGCCAGGACACGCGCGCGCGGCCTGCCCGCATCGCTCCGGGTGAGAACACCACAACATTCTGACGCCCGGATTCCTGTTCGCTCCCGCCACCAAGCGATGGACTGGAGCCTGGTTCTTGTAAGCCAGGGGATTGAAACCGCCATTGATTACGACGACATCAGCGCAGGCTGGCAGCTCATCGTCGCCGAACAGGACCACGAGCCCGCGATGGCCGCCATCCGGCAGTACCGGATTGAAAACCGGCACCGTCCGTGGCGTCGCGATGTCTTTGGATCCGGCATCCTGTTCGACTGGGGAAGCCTGGCCTGGATTTTCCTGGTCGGCCTCTTCTACTGGCTCAGCACCCTCGCAGATTTCCGGACTGCGGGCTCGATGGACGCGGCAGCGGTGACGGGCGGCCAGTGGTGGCGGCTGTTCACCGCGACGTGGCTGCACGCCGATGCCGGCCATCTCGCCGCCAATGCCACCATCGGCCTGGTCCTGCTCGGGCTGGTCATGGCGCGATACGGAACGGGGGCAGGCATCCTCGCCGCCTGCCTGGCCGGCGCCGGGGGCAATGTCGCGGCATGGATCTTGTCCCGGGGACCCCACCACAGCCTCGGCGCATCCGGCATGGTCCTGGGCTGCCTGGGGCTGCTGGCGGTCCAGTCCTTCTCGATGTGGCGGCAAACCCGGCGCGCGGCCAAGCATGTGGTCGGCGGCGTCGTTGGCGGCCTGATGCTTTTCGTGCTGCTCGGGCTCACGCCCGGCACGGACGTGCTCGCCCACTTCGGCGGCTTCTGCGCGGGCCTGGCGCTGGGGGCCGCCCTGGCCCCGATCCGGGGCCTTCCCCGGAAAACCAGGGTCAACCTCCTCTGCGGATTCCTCTTCGCCCTGCTGACCATCCTCCCCTGGGTGCTGGCCCTGCGCAGCGCCGGGGCGTTCACGAGATAGCACGAAAGCCCTGCAAAACGGGCCTCCGCCGGTCCCGGTCCAATCCGAAGGCGCTTTTCTTGTAGGGGAAACCCCTACACAACAAGTAGGGGTTGCCCTGACAGACAGACCTCCGCACGCCTGCTAGATTGAGCGCGTTAGTAAGGGCGGGCAACCGCCCAGACTCTTGCCAGTGCCCCGGTAAGTTGGGAGATGGAGCACATGCAAGACTTAGCGCAAGCAAGACCAAGGAGGCCCCAGGGCGGCGGGCTGGATGGACAGGCGAGAGCCGGGAAACCGGCTCGAACATTAAAGGCGATAGGGAATGCGCCTGGACCGACAGCCCCCGCCTTCGGGTTTCTTTACCTGGCGACGGGGATGGGGGGATGAAATCCGAAACCCAAAATCCGAGAGCCAATTGCAAGAGTCAGCAATGGCCGCGAAAATGCGCAGAATTCACAAGAAGATGCCCTGCCCCTCTTCCCTCCCCATTCGTGATAATACGCGAAATTCGTGTCTCTCCCCCTTTCCCTTTCAGCATGTCAGCATTTTCCCCCTCGGTCGGGTGTCCTCTTTCGCGGAGTACGCTTTCTCTTGCGCCGGAGGCGTATATTTCCTAAAAGCTATGCGGCCTTGCGCTTCCCGGATATGCCCGGCGAGGCGCCGGGGCCTTGATACGTCAGTTTATTCAATCGAAAGAGCTCATTTTTATGCCAGTGGCCACTAACAACGAATCCGCGCCCGCCCTTCAAACCCTTCCCGGGGACGATGTCAGACAGATCATGTGGCGGTTTGCCGATCGCTATGATCTGGCAATGCTCGTCCAATCCTCCCGCACGGTCGCCCGCGGGCCGGTCGCCCGGCTGGTCTCCCAGGGGGCGCGCAACTCCCACGAATGGACTCCGGCAAAGGCGAGCCTCCTGCCAGCCTTTGACGATAGCGGCATCACCGCCGCTTTCCTGGACCCGGAGCACGGCGGCTTTATCGAGGGGCCTAAGAACCTGGCCCTGGCGCTGATTGCCTTCGAGCTGGCCTGGGTGGACGCGGGCGCCGCCACGTGCAGCCTCGCCGGCAACCTGGGCCTCGCGCCCATCCACGAGCGCGGCACACCCGAGCAGCGGGACCATTACATGACGCTCGCCGCCCCGCCCAAACCGGGCGAAAACCGCAAGCAAATCCGCGCCGCCTTCGCCCTCACCGAGCCGATCCCCTACGTCGGCGTCGAGACCGGCATCCTCGCCGGCAAGGTCCGGGTGGCGGAGTGGAAGGAAGGACAGGAGCCGATCCTGCAAGTCGAGAAGCGGGGCCGGTTCATCACCAACATGGGCTTCGCCAATGTCGTCACGGCCTCCGTGGATTCCGATGACCCGCGCATCAAGGGCGCCTGCATGATCATCCTGGAAGAAGGCGACCCGGGGACCTGGGACCGCGGCATCCCCACCAAGAAACTCGTCCATCAGCTCTCCTCCACCCGGGACCCCGTCCTCAACGTGCGCGTCCCCGCCAACCGGATCATCGGCGGCTACAGCATCAAGGACGGGATCATCGTGCCCCGCTATTCCAACAGCGATGTCATCGAGGCGGTGTTCAGCCACACGCGCGTCACGGTCGGGCTCATGACCTCCGCCAAGCTGCTCTCAGCCATCGAGCCGGTGATCATGTATCAGCGCCGCCGTTTCCGGGGCGGTCAGGGCGCTCCCGGAACGCCCCGCTACGAGCTTGGCCTCCAGCAAAAGGAGGACGCCCTTCACCGGCTGGTGGACATCTGGGCCACCGGCGAGGCCAGCGCGTCGCTCGGCTTTGAGGCCGCGCGGATCTTTGACACACTCGACCCGCTGGAGAAGGAGAAGGATCAATACATGGCGGCCAAAAAGCTTTCTGGCCGTGCGATCGTAAAGGCCTTGGCTGCGGTGCATACCGACGCCATCGAGTGCCTGGCGCTCGCCGCCAGGCCCGAGGGGCACCGCGACGAGGAACGGCTCGCCGCGCTCCGCCAGAAGCCGCTGCTGCAGTTTGTCATTACCGATTCCCTGGCCAACGTCCTCTGCCCGGCCTGCAAGCTCTGGAACACCGGCCACGGTGCCAACATGATGCGCGAGGCGGTCAGCCTCATGGGCGGCTACGGCGTCACCGAGGATTGCCCGGGATTCCTGGGACAGAAATGGATGGACGCGCAGCTTGAGGCCACCTACGAGGGCCCCGAGGCGGTACAGCGGCTCCAGATGTCCATCACCATGACCAACCCCCTCTTCCTGGCCCAGTTCAGCCATTGGATCGAGGACATGGCGCGCATCGCTTCCGAGCGACCTGGTACCGGCGCCTGCACGCTCACCACCGCCATGAAGCTCTGGATCTGGACCCTCAACCATCTCCAGACCGCCACCGACGCCAACGGCGACAAGCTCTATCACAAGAACCGCCAGAGCGTCACCTTCCCGCTCGCCGACGCCCTCTGCTGGCTGCTGGCCGCGCGGCAGTTCATCCTGGACCTCATGGAGCTCGAACAGAAGGGGGCAGGCAACCCGGCCCTGGCCGACGGCCTGCCCGGCTTCGTGAGCTTCTTCACCGACCTGGCCGACGTGCAAAGCGCGCGCGCTGCGGGCGAAGCCGGCCGCATCTGCGCCGAGCTGGTTCACGGCTACAATCGCCATCCCAAATGGGATCAGGCCGGCTGCCAGTCCTGCTACTCCGCCGAGGAGCTCACCTCCCTCGAGGGCATTATCCCCGGCATTGACAGCTCCGCCCGCGCCTACACCGACGTCACCGAGGCCAACGAGGCGCACCCGTGCAAATCGGGGCCTTGCGTCTCCTTCGCGGGTCTCGAAACCTTCATCCGCCTGCGGGTCAAACTCGACGGCTGCCTGACCGGCTCCCGCCTCGCCAAGGACCGCGCGGCCGAGTCGCTTACGAAAGTGATGATTCCCGAAGCGCTGGATTACCCGGTGTAACGCGCGCGCTCGGTAAATCGCAGTGTCCCCGGGGAGGCCTGCCGGCAGCCCCGCGATGCGCGCAAACACGGCTTCGCAGGTGATTGACGCCGGCAGGAGTTTAACTTAAGATGACCTTGATATGAACGTGACTATCAATGCCAAAGAGCTTCGCGCCTCGCTGCCCGAGGTGGTCGAGAAGGTGCGGCGCGGCGCGCGATTCACGGTGCTTTACCGCAGCCGCCCTGCGTTTCAGGTCGTCCCCATGGACGCGGCACCGATGGTAAAGGGCGATCTTGAGAAGGACTCCCTCTATCGCGCCAAAGCGGTTGGCCGCTCCACGGATGGCCGCCGGGCTGAGGACCACGATTCCCTGCTCTACGGAAAATGAAGGGGCTCTTTGTGGACACCGCAGGCTGGGTTGCGTGCGCCGATGGAACTGATCCGGCACACGAGCGCACCACCGCCTCGCGAGACCACTGGCTGGACGAGGGCGGCCTGCTCATCACCACCGACTATGTCGTGGATGAAACCCTGACTTTGCTCCGGTTTCGGCTGGGGCTTGACGCGGCTGAAGCCTGGTGGCGGCAGGTGGATGGCAGTTCCCGTTTGCGCTGGGAGTTTATCAGCCTTGGGCGGGCAGACAAAGCGCGCAGTTGGCTCTTCCGATACAAGGACAAAACGTTCTCCTTCACGGATTGCACCAGCTTTGTAGTGATGCGCGAACTGAAGCTGCAGGATGTGTTGACTACGGATCACCATTTCACACAGGCAGGATTTCACACTCTGCCTGCCTGCTGACCCGTCTCACGGAAAGAAACATGATGAGCCCCACCACCACCAGCGCAAGCCCCGCAGACATTGACCGCCAGCGCATGGACGTTGACATCGTGTGCGTCGGCTTCGGCCCCGCCACCGCCGGGTTCCTGACAACGCTCTCAAAGCAGCTCGTCAACCCGGACGGCACGCCCGCCGTGGAGAGCGCCGCCATGCCCGGTGCCCCGCCCCAGGTCCTCTGCTACGAGCGCGGCGACGACCTCGGCTTCGGCGTATCCGGCGTCGTGACTCGCGCCCGGGGGATCCGGGCCACCTTACCCGACCTCGACCCGAAGCAGATCCCGATGGCCGCGGCGGTCACGGAGGAGAAGGTTGTTTATCTGCTCGACCCCGTCGGCGCCAGCCGCCGATCCGGAACCCTGCGCGCGGCGGATGCCTGCATCCGTGCCTTCAGCGGGCTGGTGCCGTGCGAGCACGACGCCGTGGAGCTGCCCTGGTCGCCTGGCTTTCTGCACAAGAAAGACGGGCTGGTGCTCTCGATGGGCCAGTTCATGCAATGGGTGGGCGCCCAGGTCCAAAGCACAGGCACAGTGCAGATCTGGCCCGGCACGCCGGTCTCCCAGGCGCTCGTGGAGGACCATAAGGTCCTCGGCGTCCGCCTCCTTGACCAGGGCGTGGATAAGCAGGGCCAGCCCGGCGACGGCTTCATGCCGGGCATGGACATCCACGCCGCCCTCACCGTGGTCGGCGACGGCCCCATCGGCCCCATCGGCCAGCAGCTTGATGATCATTTCGGCCTGCCCGAGGGCCACCACATCCGCGACTGGGCGGTCGGCATGAAGTTCGTGGTGGATCTGCCCGAGGGCTGCCCCCTCACGCCGGGCACCGTCCTGCACACATTCGGCTTTCCCGAGCCCGAGATCTTCGGCTTCCTCTACGTCCATCCCGACCGCGTCGCCTCGCTCGGCGTTTTTGTGCCCTCCTGGTTCGACAGCCCGGTGCGGACGGCCTATCGCTACCTCCAGCACTGGATGCTTCACCCGTATCTCTGGCGCTACCTGGAGGGCGGCAAGCTGCGCTCCTGGGGGGCCAAGACCCTCGGCGAATCCGGCCGCCGCGGCGAACCGCAACTGGTCGGGGACGGCTTCGCGCGGATCGGCGAAGGGTCGGGCACCACCAACGTCCTTACCGGCTCCGGCGTGGATGAGGCGTGGACCACCGGCACGCAGCTCGCGGAGAGCGTGCTCGAACTGCTCAAGGCAAAGAAAGCCTTCACGCGCCAGAACCTCGAGGAAACCTACGTCAAGCGCCGCCGCGCATCCTGGGTCGAGGCCGAAGCCCGTGTGGCTGAGCAATCCCGTGACGGCTTCCAGAAGGGCGTCGTGCGCGGAATGATCGGCATGGCCCTGGCCGGCATGACCAACGGTCGCTTCACCCTCGGCGGTGAGCCGGTCCCGCCACACCAGCGCATCCCCGCGCTGGAGGATTATTACCAGGATCGCATCCCGGCCCACGAGATCGAGCGCCTGCGCAAGGAGTGCGCCGGCAAGGGACTCTCCCTCCATGCCGCGCTCATGGAGCGGGTCGGGTGGCCGGCCATACCCTACGACGGCCAGTTGCTCGTCTCGCACCAGGACGCGCTGCTGCTGGGCGGCAAGGTTCAGGCGCCGCCGGGTTACGCCGACCACGTCGTTTTCCTCTACCCCGAGCTGTGCGAGAAGTGCGGCACGAAGATCTGCATCGAGCTCTGCTCCGGCCAGGCCATCAGCCCCGGGCAGGCCGGGGTCCCCGCGTTCGACCGCGAGAAATGCGTCCACTGCGGCGCCTGCTACTGGAACTGCGCCCGCCCCATCCCCGGCAACCCCGAGCGCATGAATATCGCTTTCCGCGCCGGCACAGGCGGGCTGCACTCCGCCGAGAATTGATCCCCCGCCATGCCCAAGGAAACCTGGATCATCGCGAGCGTCCTGACCGTCCTGCTGCTCCTGGGCCTGCTGGGCTATGCCTCCTGGGGAAAGAAGCACGAGGTCGAACTGGTCCGGGCTGAGCTTGCCGCCGCGCAGGAGGCGGCCTCCAGGGCTGCGGCGGAAGCGGCCGACCTGAAGGATAAGCTCGCCCAAAGCCAGGCGCGCAACGAGGAGCTGGCGAAGGAAAAGGACACCGCCCTGGAGACCCGCAAGAGCCTCGAAGACGAAATGCGCGCCACCCTCGAATCCAAGGACGTCACCATCTCCCAACTCCAAGGCAAGCTCACCGTGAACATCCTCGACCGCATCCTGTTCGACTCCGGCGAGGCCGACTTGAAACCCGGCGGTGCCACCGTCCTGCGCAAGGTCGCGGCCATCCTGGCCCAACATCCCAACTTGCAGGTCCACGTCATCGGCCACACCGACAACGTCCCGATCCGGGCCTCGGCGCGCCATCGCTTCCCGAGCAACTGGGAACTATCCACCGCCCGCGCCACCGCCGCCGTCCGCTCCCTGGCCGAGAATGCGGGCGTGGACCCTCGCCGCCTCGGGGCCGTGGGCTACGGCGAGTTCCGCCCCGTCGCCGACAATACGACCGCCGAAGGCCGCGCCCGCAACCGCCGCATCGCCATCACCATCCTCTCCGAGGAAATGGCCGGCGCCGACACCGCCCCGACAGCCCTCCCCAGGACAGCCGATCCGTCCACAGCCGCCGCCGCGAAAACCAATACCCCCTCTGAGCTGCCGCCCGGCATCGCAGTCCCCGACGAACCATCCCCCGCGCCGAAGTAGCGCCCCCCGTTCGGGCGCAGGCAAGCCCCGCGACAGGCCAGCAAGCGCTGCGGTGCCCTTTCCGGGTGCGGGGTTTTGGGGCCGTTTGTAACATTCCCTCGCTGCGTGCCCGTGGAGGTTCGCAGGGCGGTGTGCAAATGGCTTTACCTCGGGCGGCTTTTCCATAGAGTGCCACCATGGCACCGCTTGAAGCCAGCAGACTGTCCCGTCAGCTCGACCCGTCCGGGTTGATGGCTATGCGCCGAGCCGCCCCGGGGCGAAAGCCGTCGCGCGATGCCGTAGCGGCCTGACTTTCCAACGATCGCATGAATCGCATCCGCCTTCTCCCCGACCAGGTGGCCAACCAGATCGCCGCAGGCGAGGTGGTGGAGCGGCCGGCAAGCGTGGTGAAGGAGCTGGTCGAGAATTCGCTGGATGCGCAGGCGACGCGAGTGGCGGTGGAAATCCAGGCGGGCGGACGCAGCCTGATCCGGGTGACCGATGACGGCTTGGGAATGAGCCGGGACGATGCGCTGCTCTGCCTGGAGCGCCACGCCACGAGCAAGATCCGCCGCGCCGAGGACCTGGCATCAATCGCCACCATGGGCTTTCGCGGCGAGGCGCTGCCAAGCATCGCCAGCGTCAGCCGGTTCACCCTCGCCACCTTGGAGCGCGCCAGCGATTCCCCGGAGGGGACGCAGATCGTCATCAGCGCCGGCAGAATCCTGGAGGTCAAAGCGGCAGGAGCCTCCCCCGGGACCAGCGTCGAGGTGCGGCAGCTCTTCTTCAACCTGCCCGCGCGGCGCAAGTTCCTGCGCACCGAGGAGACCGGGCCGCGCTGGCCTACCCGGAGGTCGCTTTTACATTTCACAAGGACGGGCGGCAGGTCTGGCAGTTGCCCGCGGTCCGCGCCGGCATCGGCGACCAGGCGGCGCGGCTCGCCGCCCTCCGGGAACGCCTGCGGGCGCTCTACGGCCCGGAGCAAAGGCTGCTGGCGGTGGATTTCACCGCCGAACTGGCTCCCGTCGAGACGCAGGATGAAGACCCGGCACCGGATTCGCGCCGCTTCCACCTGTGGGGATTCATGGGCGCGCCGGGCGTCTCCCGCTCCACCCGCGAGGACCAGCACCTGTTCGTCAACCGCCGCCCGGTGGAGAATCGCGGGCTCAATTTCGCCCTGCTCGAAGGCTACCACACCGCCCTCATGAAAGGGCGCTACCCGGTTTGCTGCCTGTTCCTGGAAATCCATCCTTCTGAAGTGGATGTGAATATCCACCCGGCCAAGCGCGAGGTGAAGTTTCACCGGGAGGCCAACGTGCGCCGGCTCGTGGCCCAGGCGGCCCGACAAACTCTGCTGGATTTCCACGGCAGCAAGGCGGGCGGGCAGGCGCAGCAACCGCCCGGCACCGGCCAGCCGCCGGCCGCCGCCATGACCCCGGCGCCCCCAGCCGCCCCGGCAGCCGTGCAAGCCGCCCTGCCCCACTTCCCCCACGCGCCGTCCCCGATCCCCCCCCCGACGCGGCCCATCCCCGCACAGACCTATTCCCCACCGCAGGCTCCGGCAACACCTGCTCCCACGCCGTCCTCAATACCCAGCCCGCAACCGGCCCCGGCCATCCCCAGGCCGGCAGCCGCCGTTCCCCTGCCCTCAGACATCCCGGTGCCGCTGCTGAAGGTTCCGCTGCGCCTGGTGGGGGTCGTCGGCAGGCTTTACGTGGTGCTGGAGTCCGACCGGGGGCTGGTGCTGCTCGACCAGCACGCCGCGCACGAGCGCATCCTGTTTGAGCAGATGCTCAACCGCCTCGAGCGCAACGCGCTGGCACCGTCCCAGCGATTGCTCCTGCCGGAGACGGTCGAACTCTCGGCGCGCGATGCGAACTTTCTCCGCGAACAGCTCCCCGCGCTCACCCGGCTGGGGGTCGGCTTGAGCGAGTTCGGCGAGCGCACCTTCCTGCTCGACGCGCTGCCTCCTTTCGTCAAAGCGGCCGGGCCGCGCCAGTTTGTTCTCGAACTGGTGGACGAGCTCAAAGC
>JAPLUA010000032.1 GCA_026397855.1 Verrucomicrobiota bacterium
CTTTCCCGCCGCAGATGCAAGGCGTTTCTTGGAGCCTGTTTGAAAACGGACGAAACTCGCATTATCGGAGCGCCCGCATTCTGCCGGCTTACGCCGCAGCCACCTCCCACACCGCACCTCTTCACGCTCACCCAACCGGTCCATTCTCGCCGTCATGCCGCAATCGCTGGCCAGGATTCTCGCGCATACGGTCTTCTCCACCATCAGGCACGATGTAATATATAGTTTGGATCGGGATATTGTTTGCTTGAAATAATGGCCATAGAGTATGACCATTTCCAGATGAGCACAAGCATTGCTGAGGCAAAACAACAGTTTTGTGAGATCATCCGGCTGGCGGAGACGGGCAAGGAAACCATCATCACCAAGAATTCCCGCCCGGCCGCCAAGGTGGTCGCGGTGGAAAGGAGTTCCCTCCGGTTGACGGCAGAGTGGCGGGAGCGCAGGAAAGGAATCCGGTTGAACCGCCCAGGCTTGAAACACACCACGATTGCCGCACTCATTGAGGAGGGGCGAAGATGAGTGTGGTCGTTGACGCCAGCGCCGTGGTCGCCTTGCACTTTGAAGATGAAGCGACACCCTTTGCCGCATTGGAGGAGCGTTTGGGCCGGGGAGAAAAGGCTTTTACCGCGCCAAACTTTTACCAGGAAGTTATGGAAGCTTTGCGGCAGGCCGTGCGTGAGGGCCGCACTTCGGACGCTGACGTGAACGCCTTTTTGACGGTGGTTGACAGCTACGACCTTGAGGCGATCTCGGTTAATCCGATGGCGGGATGTTCCACGTGGCTACTGGCGGAAACGCTGAACGCGTCGGCATACGATGCCGGATATGTCGCCGTCGCCAAGGCAAAGGGGTTGCCACTCTGGACGAAAGATGGCCCGCTGATTCTGAAACTCAAACGCGAGAAGATAGCGTGCAAGCCTTAGCGCCTCCGCGTAAGGGCTGTATCGTTGCTGACCTCACTCCAGAGCCGGCAGAATGCCGGCCCCCCGAAGCAAGATTTGCCTGTTGCCACCGCTCCGGCAGGGCTGGCAGGATGGGCCGTGATGAATCAGAGCAACAAACAATTCCCCTTCCCCCGCGGTGTGTTGCTGATGCGACGCGTTGCCATTCCAAACAACCCGTGAAACCCTCTTACCGAATAACGCAACGGGCGCGCCTGTTGACCGCCAGCCTGGCGCTCGCTTTTGCAGGGTTCGCGATCGCAGAAACCAATGCCCCGCCGGCGTTCCTCAGCGTAGTCACAGCTCACTTTGCAGCCTGGGACAGGAACCACGACGGGATCCTGGCTACCGACGAACTCGACGCCTTGGTGGCGGATCCACGAGTTGCCAAACAGGAGGCCGCCGCCGTGGCAGCGCTCAAGCGGGCTTCCCGAAGCCGCACGATCAAGCTCCCGCCGCTGACCCTGGAGAGCATCCCGGCCCTGGCCACGAACAAGCCTGACACGGGCAGCCCGGACCTGGCACGGATGTATCGCGAAGGGATGACCCGCCTGGGCAACGCGACACACCGCGAGTTGTTTGCCTCCGGCCTGCCCAAACTCGAGACCATTCACCAGGGCAAGCTGGGCAACTGCTTCTGCCTCGCGCCGCTCGGCGCCATGGTGCATCGGAACCCCAAGCAGGTGGCCGACCTGTTCACGGCCCGGGGCGACGGCACTTACCGTGTGCAGTTGGGCAAGCAGGCTGTCCTCGTCACATCGCCAACGGATGCGGAGCTCGCGATGACTGCCTCGAACGAGCAGGACGGCATTTGGGTGAACCTCTATGAGAAGGCGGTTGGCCAGGCGCGCAACGAGGCACGACCACCCGCAGAGCGTGCCGGCTCGGCGCTCGACGCCCTGGCGCGGGGCGGTTCCGCCGGCACCATGCTGGCCTTAATCACCGGCCACGAGATAACACGCTTCTCCTTCAAGTTCGCCAAGGACCCCGCTGTAGCCGGGAAAGAGCGGGAGGCAAAGCTCAAGGAACTCAGCGATCAGCTTGCCGCGGCCGCGGCGGCGGGACGGCTGATGACCTGCGGGACGCTCAAGACCACGACTCCCGGCCTGACTCCCAACCATGCCTACGCCGTCCTCGATTACAGCGCGAAGACGGACGCGGTCACCCTGTGGAATCCGCACGGAGGGAAATTCTCGCCGAAGGGCGACCCGGGGTTGAAGAACGGCTACCCGGAAAAGGACGGGGTGTTCGAATTGCCCGTGCGGGACCTCGTCCAGCAATTCAGCGGCATGGCCTTCGAAGTCCCGGAAGCTCCATTACACGAGAACCCCATTCCGCCCTGAGCCTGGCGAGGATATGCGCCTGTAGGATGTCCCGGTAATTCCGAGACTGGGCTTGACAGTAACACTGTCAGATGCTATCCGTAGTGGCGTGAGCAAAACCTATTCACTCGAGGAGCTGGCGGGGTCGGTGCAGGCGTGGTGCGAGGGGCACCGGCTGGTGCCGGCTAACGGGCAGTCGGCGGAGAAGATCACGGAGCGGACCATCCGCTACTACCGGACGATCGGCCTGCTGGACGCGCCGGCGGGGGCCTACCTGCGTTGCTTCACCGAGAAACACCGGCTGCAGCTCCTGGCGGTCCGCCTGTACCAGGCCCTGGGCCTGCCGCTGCGGAAGATCCGCGAGGAGCTCTACGGCCAGAGCGAGGCGATGCTGCGGGAGCTGATCCGCAGGCCCGCCCGGCGCGAGGCGCGGCCATCGGCTGCGTTCGAGCCGGGGCCCGCCGGCGAGCAGTGGTCGGTGGTGCCGCTCACGGATGAATTTCTGCTGGTTTCGCGGCAGGGCCGTTCCCTGCCGCCGGGCGTGCTCCTGAAGCTGAGGGAGGCGCTGGGCCAGCCGCAGTCGAAGCCATCAACGGATGTAAGAAAGAACTAAAAGCTATGCCAGAGTCACGTATGCAGTTCGGGTTGGTTGCCGCTGAGGAATCCAGGCGCGTTGTGCTGCCGCTCAAGGCGGTGCGGTGCGGTTTCGCAGTCGAAGGGGGGCTGGCGGAGGTCACGGTCACCCAGGTTTTCTTCCAGGACAACAGGGCGCCGCTGGATTGCCTGTACCAGTTCCCCCTGCCCGCCGATGCGTCGGTGCATGTGTGCGAAGTGCTGATCAACGACCGTGTGATCCGGGCGAGGGTCGAGGAGAGGAAAGCGGCCCGGAAGCTCGTGGCACGAAAGAAAGCCCAGGGCCATCGAACGGCGCTCGTGGAGGCGGAGCGGGAGAATCTCTTCACATTGTCGCTGGGGAACCTGCAGCCGCAGGACCTGATCGAGGTCCGGCTGACCTACATCCAGCCTTTGCGGAGGTCCGCCGGCAAGCTCTCCCTGGAGGTGCCGTTCTGCCCCGGGATCCGTTACATCCCAGGCCGCCCGCTGCTGCGCACCAACCGCGGGAAGGGGTTGGAGGATGACACGGACCAGGTTCCAGACGCCTCGCGGATTTCGCCTCCGCGGATAGATCAGTTCCATCCGGATGCGGCCTTCATCGAGATCAGCGGCCGGATCGAGGGCGGGTTTGCGGAGGCATCCAGCATCGCCTCGCCGAGCCATCGCATCACCGCGCAGTCCAGGGGCGGTTACCTGGAGGTGAGGCAGGAGGGCGAGGGGGACGTTCCGGACCGGGATTTCGTTTTGCGATGGAAGGAGCGGCCGGCGGCGGCGACGGAGCCGCGGGCCTGGGTTTGGGAGAAGGACGGGGAGTCTTACGCGCTGATGGAGGTCCGGGCTCCGGAGAGCAGCGGCCAGGCGGCTATCCTGCCGCAGGATGTCTATTTCCTGGTGGACCGCTCAGGCAGCATGGAGGGTCAGAAGTGGCAGAAGGCGGTCGAGGCACTGCAGAGCTGCGTCGGGGTGCTGGCCGCGCAGGATCGCGCGACGGTTACCTTGTTCGAGACCGCATTCATAGACTTTGCTGAAGCGCCCCTGCCACCCCAGGAACTGGTGGCAGACAGGAACTTCCGGAACCTGGCGCAGATGGGAACCGCAGGCGGCACCGAGCTCGGGCCCGCGCTGGCGCATGTGCTGGAGCTGGTCCGGAAACACTCGGGCGGCCGGAGGGCCAATGTCGTGCTGGTGACGGACGCCCAGGTTGGAAACGAGCGGGAGATTCTGAAGATGGTAAAGAAGGCGCCGGGACTGGCTCTGCATTGTTTCGGCATTGATATCGCCCTCAACGATGCGCTGCTGCTGGCTTTGACGCGGCAGCAGGGCGGCACATTTCATTCCCTGAACCCGAACGAGGACATCCGGGCAGCGGTCAGCGCGCTGGGGCAGACGTTGCGCCAGCCGGTGCTGCTCGATCTCCGCCTCTCCAAGGGCTGGGAAACCGCCGATCTCCGCCTGCCCGACCTGTATGCCGGGCAGGTGCACTACGCCTGCGCGAAGGGCAGGAGCAAAGACGCGCCAGTGATTAGCGCCCGCGACGGGGCCGGGCAAAAAGTGACGCTGCCGTTCAAAACCTTCCCCGCCGGGAATGCGGGGCCCTACCTTCACTGGTGCAAGACCCGCATCCAGCGGTTGCTGGCGGAGAACGCCCGCAGCGCTGCCGCGGTGAAGCTGTCCAAGGCAGCCAACCTGATCTGTGAGCTGACGGCCTTCGTGGCGTGGGATGAGGTTGAGAAGGTGGCAGTCGCAACCCATGAGCTGACGCAGCCCAACATGCTTTTTGATGCGGGCTGCGGGCCCACTTTCACCCATCATGCCTGTCGTGCGGATCTGTGCTTCGAGATGCATGCCTGCCCTCCCGCGTATCCGGTTGCGTGCGTATTGAAACCGCGCCCCGCGGTTGTCGTGGTGATGGGTCAGGCCGGACACGGCAAGACCACCTTGATCAATGCGCTGCGCAACCCGGATGCCGCGCCTGCCCGGGCGGGCGAAGCCACGCAGGGCATCGAGGCCTGGTCCATTGCCATCCCGTGCCATCCGGGCAGCGGCGGGGCGGGCCAGGTCACCCTGCTGGACACTCCCGGTCATGCTCCGCTGGTTTCCATGCGGCACGAGTCTGCGCTCGTTGCGGACTTGCTGTTGCTCGTCATCGCTGCGAACGAGGGCTTCATGCCCCAGACCGTTGAGGCAATTGAACATGCCAGGGATGCGAAGATCCCGATCGTGGTGGCTATCATCAAGACCGACCACCCCAACGCCAACCCGGCGAGAGTGCGCCAGCAACTGCTGGAAATGAACCTTGTCGCCGCCGATGCTGGCGGCGACACGCTGGTCGCCGAGGTTTCGGCGGTCACAATGGACGGGGTGCATGAACTGATCGGGGACATTGAGATCCAGGCCGACCTGCTCAATCTCAAGGGGGATCCAACCCGCATCGGCAAGGCCAACGTCCTGGCATCGTGTATGGAATCAGGCGACCCGGTTGCGCTGATGCTGGTGCGCAACGGCACATTCCGGACAGGAGACACCGTGCGGTGCAAGGAGTTCTCAAGCAGGATTCGCGCGATGACCTACGACGCCGGGGCCGAGTGCAAGGAAGCGGGCCCTTCGGCGGTTGTAAAGGTTCTCGGGCTGAGCCGTGTGCCGGATGTGGGGGTGCTGTTTACGGTGGTTTAGGAGCGTGGAGCGTGGGAGCGTGGGGCGGCGATGCGGGAGCTGCTGGAGATTGTTAAGCCGAAGGCGCTGGGGGAACGGGGCTTGTGCGGACCGAAACGGGGGATGGGAAGAGGGACTGGAATACCCCGCAATCGCGCCTGGAGCCCGGTGGAGGGCTTCGCGAGGGCCGGGTGGTATGTGGGGACCCTCGGAATGTAACAAATCGCTCTAAAGCCCGTTATATGGCTCTCAATGCTTCGGGCTGGTGAACAGCCCAATATAGCAAGCGCAGTGGAGCGGGCGGGGACCAGCCGCACAGGCTGTTTGCAGGCAGAAACCCCGGATGCATTCCCGTTGTCGGTCTATCCTGAGAGCACCGGCACGATGTACCGCGTGGCCTTAACTCCGATGTTAAAGCCTTTCCAAGCCGCCCCCATTTGCTACACTCAGTTCCATGCTGCAAC
>JAPLUA010000004.1 GCA_026397855.1 Verrucomicrobiota bacterium
CGGCCAGTTGCGCGTCATGGCGACATCGCCCGGGCCGATGAGGGGATAGCAATAGGGCCGGGGCGTGTCCTTGAACACATACTCGGTGAAAAGCTGGCCGTTGATTTCAACACGCAGGCGGTCGGCCAGTTGGATGATCCGGACTCCTTGCTTCAAAGCAGCGGGGGCCTCCTTCGGCGCCGTCGCGCAACCCGACCAGAGCAGGGTGATGGCCAGCAGGGCCACGGCGGGGCTCAATTTCACGATCCCGAGGGATGTGGATTCACGGTTCGGCCGGCAGAACAAATGGCATTTCATATACGCATGACGAAAGTAATGGCCACGAGATTCACCGCTGGCTGGCATCGGGGCAAGGTTTTTCTGGTTGCACCCGGTTGCTCACCAGGGCTGCTGGCAAAGTCCCCGGAGCGTCGGCATTCTGCCGGCTTAGAGCGCAGGGACGATGGAAGCGCAACACACTCGGGACTGCTGCCAGTGGTTTAAGCCGGCAGCATGCCGGCGCTCCCTATTGCGCGGGCAGGGGAATCCAAACCTGGAAACGCCCTCCGTCCAGGCCCGCATCCGCAAACGGGACGAAGGTGCCTGTGATAGGCTCCGGCCTGCCAGTCGCGCGCACCGCAGCTTGAAATTCGAGCAGCCCCACTTTGGTCTTCCGGGATAACACGGGGGCCGGCGTCCCGGCCTTGAGCACGATCTCAGCCGCCGGGCGGCCGGCCGGATTCCTCTTCTCATCGTAAGCGAGCACGAACGGCCCATACTTGAGCGCCATGCGACCCTGATTCATGTGGGTGCCGGCGACCGTTTCGCCGCGCAGGTTGAGCGTGATCCGGATGCGGTCTTTTGCCTTCCAGGCGCGGGCGGGGAACACCAGCCATCCCTCCTTCAGTTGCGGCTCATCGGCGGCACCGGTCTTCGTGGCAAGGCTGGCCTTGATCGGCATGGCCCAGGCCGGGGCCCGCACCGCGACGGCGAAGCGGAGCGACTGCTTGTTGGTCAGCCAAAGCGTGATCTCGCCGCTGCGCGGAAAGTCGGTCTGCTGCGCGAACCCGACCACCCCGTCCCGGAGGCTCGCCTTGCCGTGCGACTTCTCGAAGAGGTTCACCGCCAGCGTGTCGGGCAGGCTGCCCCGGCCGGGCATGACGAAGTAGGCTTGCTGCGGGATCATGGCAAGGCCGCGCGGGCCGCTGGAGTGGCAACATTTGATGGCCGGGTCGTAGAACTTGGCGCCCTCCAGCGGCGTGAAGTAAACCCAGTCGCCGTTCGGGTGCTGCGCCGCGGTCAGGCTGTTGTAGAACGATCGTTCCAGCTCCTCCCCGAACCGCGCCTCCCCCGTCAGCCGCAGCAGCTCGGAGTTGATCTGAATCCAGGTCACCGTGACGCATGCCTCCCCGACATGGGCGTCGGGGCCGTTGGGAAGGAAGTCATCGTCCTTGAAAAACTCGCCCTGGCTGGCCGTGCCCGTGAGGTAGAGTCGCCTGCTCGTGATGTCGGACCATGCGTTCAGCACGGGGACGAGGAACTGGCGATCCCCCGTCACCCGGGCCAGCTCGCACAGGCCCACCAGGTTCGAGAGCATCTCGTAGGCTTTGCCGTTGGCCGTCTTGTTGACCTGCCCCGGTGCGAGCAAGGAATCAATGATTCGCGGGCCGCCCGGTTCGTTCCACGACTGCACGATATACCGGGAGAAGTCCAGGTATCGCTTGTCGCCCGTGAAGCGGTAGAGCAGGACCATCGGCTCCAGCACGCTGGTGGCCGCCATCCCCATGTGCGTCCCGGCCGACAGGATGCTTTTCCTGTCCGGGCCGAAGGTGCGCACGAGCAGATCCCCCGCCTTGCGGCACGCCTCCAGCGCAGCCTCGTTGCCGGTGTATTGGTAGTAGGTGAGCAGCCCGATGAGACAGTACTTGTGCGACCAGACATCCCAGTCCGCCTTGTTGTACAGACCAAAGCGGAGCTCCGGCACATATGTGCCGAGATAGCCGTCTGCCTCCTGGGCCTTGATAAGTTCGCCGGCGGCGTAGTCGAGCTTCTTGCGCAGCTCCGGGTCGCCGGTATAGACCCACGCCAGCGTGGCCGCGTGCATCCATTTGCCGATGTGCTCGCCGATCCAGGGGTGCGTGCCCGGCTTCTGCCGGAAGCCCGCCAGAAAGGGCTCCAGGTCAACCGTCGCCAGCCGGCTGCGCTCGTTGTTCAGCACGCGATCGCCCAGCCAGCCCTCCAGTTGCACATCGGCAGGTGACAGCACCTCGGCCGCGTCGGGCAGAACCGCCGCTACCTTGCAAGGCACGGATAGCGGTGCGGCACCGAAGGCCGGGAGTGCCGCAAGGAGGAGGATGAAGTAAAGATGCCTGGCGTTCATGGATTGCTTTTGGTTTGGGTTTCCGGATCCGGCGCAATGATCGAAACGTTACAGCAGCCCCTGGTAGGCCAGCCACAGCCCTCGGTAGTATTTCATCACCCGCACCGGGTCGGTGCTGGGCTGAATCTCGGCGAGGCAGAACCCCGTGTAGCCGCTCTCGTTCAGGCGGGTGAGCAGCTTCCGGTAAGGATAGCCCTCCGAGAACAGGTCGGTCATGTGAACGGAGAAGATCTTGTCCTTGAGCAGGTCGAAGTTGTAATCCCAGCCCTTTCCTGCCAGGTCTGAGGCGTTGGAGTTCCAGCAGGCGCCCACGCTCGGATGATCCGCCACATCCAGGATCTTCCGGATATTCGGCGGGAAGGATGTGCCTGTGCCGTGGACTTCGAGCCGGATCACCTGCCCGTGGCTCCGGGCGAAGTCTCCCAGCTCGTGCAGGGATCGCCCGATCTGTTCCAGCGTCTTCTCCTCGGGCACCTCCTTGGGGAAACCGTTCGGGCGCACCTTCACGCCCGTGGCCCCCACGTCCTCCGCCAGGAGAATGTATTCCTTCGTCCCATCGATGTCCTTGCGCAGCTTTGCCTGGTCAGGCGTGTGATAATCAAAGGCGCTCCCCAGCCCCATCAGCCGGACCTTGGAATCGGCGAAGCGCTTCCTGACTTCCTGGCGCTGTTCCTTGGAGAGATTCACCTCGACCTTGTGGGCATGGGTGGTGCGCAGTTCGACCCCCTCGAAGCCCGTCGCCTCGCAATTCTTGATGAGGGTGGGGATATCCCAGTCGCCCGCCAGGTTGTAGGTGACCAGCCCCAGGTGCATCGTGGGCCGGCGGGATGGCGCAGGGGCTTTATCGGCTGCGCCGGCAGTTGCAAGGCCCAGTCCTCCCATTCCCAATCCGGTGGCCCGAAGGAAGTTTCGTCGGTTCATATTCATAGATTCGAGGTGGTGGTAACCACTGCGCCGGATATTCCCGACCCCAGCAGCGGGTGTCAACACGATTAGGGCCTGCTGAACGCGCGCACCGGGAGGATTTGGGCTCGATTGCAGGTATTGCCACCAGGGCGCAACTCACAGTTTCCGACGACGTGTAAGAATGCGAAAGGAGCGCGGACATTCTTGTCCGCCTCGACCGCGTTGGCAAGCCCCAGGCGGACAAGAATGTCCGCGCTCCGATAACATGAGTTGCGCCCTTGCCACCATTCGTCCCGCAGGCGCGCTTGAATCGCGCCGAAACGTTTGCTATACAGCGCTCGATTGCTGATCTTCGGTTGTTGGCCGAGCACTAAACTC
>JAPLUA010000188.1 GCA_026397855.1 Verrucomicrobiota bacterium
AGGTACTATCCATGTGCGGCTGATAGGCGATAAGGAGCATCCGGCTTGCTCTGGGGGTTGGCTGGGATTCGGCGGGGCTCAATCCCGAAGGGATTGCATCACTCAGCCCGGGGTTGCGCACCGTGCGCTACCCCGGGTAACCGCAGCGACAAGCACCCCAACCCCGAACGGGGTTGTATCACCCTCCTCCCGGTGGAACTTGCCCAAGCCCAAAGGGATTGCATCACTGATGCCCAGGATCGCGCAGCGCGCTACCCTGGGTGAGAGCGTCGAAAAGGCCACCAACCCGGAAAGGGTTGTATTGTTGCCTCCCCCACCCCAATCCATTCCTTCAAACTTCCCCGCGGGAGGTGGCGCTTCAAATCCTGGCGGCATTGGACATTCTTGTCCCGAATCGAGCTGCCGGCAGCCTCGCGGACCATAACCTCGTAGCCGCCGACGTGAGTCGGCGCTAATCTCCGCTCCGACCGGAGAAGATGGCGCGGACTGACGTCCGCGGCTACGAGGTTACGAGGCTGCGACAAGAATCAGCGCTCCGGAAGAATCTAAGATGCCACCTGCGCACGTCGTTTTCATCCGGGCTTGACGAGAGGATCAAGGTTTATTAGAGTGAGCTCAATGTTAGTAACAATTCGGCAAGTTGCTAGGGTGAAGGTCGTCGTCGTAGGTGGCGACGCCGCAGGCGCTTGTCGAAGGTAAACTGAGTTTCGACAAGAACCCACGGCTGGCAGACGGTCGTGGGTTTTTTTATGCACCTGCGGCTGCCAGTCACAACCGCAAGAAATATTATGAGCAAGACAACCAAGCAGACCAAAAAAGTGCTGGCGGGCAAGAGCGTGGAGCCCGGCCCCACGATGTCCGGCAGCGAAATCCTGGTGGCCTGCCTCGAACGGGAAGGCGTGGACACGATCTTCGCCTACCCCGGCGGCGCCAGCCTGGAAATCCACCAGGCGCTGACACGTTCCACAAAGATTCGAACCGTCCTGCCGCGCCACGAACAGGGCGGCGCGTTTGCTGCGGGCGGCTACGCGCGCGCGACCGGGCGTGCGGGCGTCTGCATGGCCACCAGCGGCCCCGGCGCGACCAACCTGGTCTCCGGCATCGCGGACGCCTACATGGACTCCGTGCCGCTGGTTGCCATTACCGGGCAGGTGGCCCAGGCGATGATCGGCAAGGGTGCATTCCAGGAGACCGACATTTACGGCATGACGCTGCCGGTGGTGAAGCACAGCTACCTGATCACCGACATCAACGATATTCCGCGCATCATCAAAGAGGCGTTTCACATCGCGCAGAGCGGTCGGCCCGGCCCCGTGCTGCTTGACCTGCCAAAGAACGTGCAGCAGGGGCGCGCGCAGCCGGTCTTCCCGAAGGAGGTCAGCCTGCGCGGCTACCAGACTGACCGGCGGGCGAGCGACCTTGAATTGAGCCAGATCCTCGAGCTGATCGGGAAATCCGAGCGGCCGGTGCTCTATGTCGGGGGCGGCATCGTCACGGGCAACGCAAGCGAGGAGTTGCGCCGGTTTGCCGAGGCGGCGCAGATCCCGGTGACCACCACCATCATGGGCTGTGGCGTGATCCCGGAAACCCACCCGCTGTCGCTCCGCTGGCTGGGCATGCACGGCGCGGCCTTTGCGAACTGGGCGGTCAGCGGCGAATTCGAACCCCGCAAGAATCCAAACGACCCGATGAAGCGGATCGCCCACGGCGCAGACCTGCTGCTCGCTTTCGGCGTGCGATTCGACGACCGCGTCACCGGCAAAACGGACAAGTTCTGCGAGGGCGGCACGATCGTTCACGTTGATATTGACCCATCCGAGATCAACAAGAACAAGCCGGCCAACCTGGCGGTCATCAGCGACGTCAAGCACGCGCTGGGACGCCTGGCGGAGATGGTTAAGCGCCAGCCGGTGCAGAAGAAGTTTACCGCCTGGCACAAGCAGATCGAGGCCTGGAAAGCCAAGGCGCCTTTCGGGTACCTGGTGACCGAAGAGGTGATGAAGTCGCAGCACATGCGCGACCACCTGTATGGCAAGGAAAGCGAAGTCATCCTGCCGCAGATGGCGATCGAGATGCTGTATGAGCTGTCGAAGGGCGAGGCCATCATCACCACCGGCGTGGGGCAGCACCAGATGTGGACGGCGCAGTTTTACAAGTTCAAATACCCGCGCCAGTTGCTGACCAGCGCGGGCCTGGGCGCGATGGGCTACGGTTATCCCGCCGCGCTGGGGGCCAAGGTGGCGTTTCCCGACCGGCAGGTGGTGGACATTGATGGTGACGGATCGTTCCTCATGAACGTCCAGGAGCTTGCCACGGCCCACATCGAGAAGATTGCCGCCAAGGCAATCATTCTCAACAACCAGCACCTGGGCATGGTGATGCAGTGGGAAGACCGGTTTTTCGCGGGCAACCGTGGCAACACCTACCTGGGCGACCCGCTGAACCGGAAGCAGATCTATCCCGACTACACCGCGGTCTGCAAGAGCTTCAACGTGCAATGCGAGCGGGTGATGTACAGGAAGGATTTGCGGGCGGCGATGCAGCGCCTGCTGGACGCGAAGGACGCCTACGTGCTGGACATCATCGTTCCCTACACGGAGCACGTGCTGCCGTTCATCCCGGCCGGCCGAACGGTCGCCGACATGATCTGGCGGCCCTGATCACCAGCCCCGGGCCGGCAGGAACTTGCGCGGCGCGGCCTTAAGATTCCTTCACGCTGGGCGACTTGGCTTCCGCCTGGCGTTCGAGTTCCTTGACGCGGCGGAACAGCTCCGGCAGTTGCTGCAGGGCAATCATCTGCCGCTTCGCCTGACGGTCGGGCTGCGCCGGCGTCCAGAGCCACTTCTCGCCGTCGGGGATGTTGGTCATCACGCCCGACTGTGCTGCCACCGAGACGCGATTGCCGATCTTCAAATGCCCGGCCAGACCAACCTGGCCGCCGAGAATGACGTAGTTGCCGAGTTTGGTGCTGCCGGCAATGCCCGCCTGTGACACGATGATGCAGTGCTCTCCGACCATGACGTTGTGGCCGAGTTGGACAAGGTTATCAATCTTCGTTCCCTTGCCGACGATGGTCGGCCCAAGCGCGCCGCGATCAATCGTCACATTCGCCCCGATCTCCACGTCGTCGCAAATGATGTTGGCGTAGAGGGTGACGTTCGGGAAGAGGTTTGCGTCCTCGTCAATCAGGCAGTTGGTGCCGACGTGGTTCCCGCCCTGCAGGACGGCGCGGGGGCCAACACGCGCTTTATCGCCCACCACGCAATAGGGGCCGATGTGCGCCGTCGGGTCCGCCTGTGCCGTCGGCGCCAGGATGGCCGTCGGATGAATGCCGGCGGCGAAGGCCGGCTCGGGGAAAAACAGGGGGAGAACCTTCGCAAAAGCGAGGCGGGCGTTCGGCACGCGAAGGATCGTTTTGCGGCTGGAGGCGTAGGGGCCATCCACGATGATGGCCGAAGCGGCGCTTTGCTCGGCGCGGGCAAAGTAGCTTTCGTTTTCGGCGAAAGTGAGGTCGCCGGGCTGGGCGCGGTCGGCGGGCGCAAAGCCCTTCAGGACCAGGGATTCATCCCCGGCCACTTCGCCCCCAAGCAATTTGGCAATATCAGCGGCAGTATAAGGCATAAGGAGTTGACTGGGACAACGGGGCCTACTATAGAGCCTGCGGCAGGCAATTCAACTTCAAGTTTGAAGGGCATGCGCATCTTGCAAGTGCCATCAGGTAGTAGCGTAAGCCTCCGGCTTGCGCTCGTCCCGGCAAGCTTCCAGCTTGCCGGACGGAATGAGCAAATCGGCCGCAGCGCCCGGATTGGCCCGGGCGCGCGGAAATCCTCGGCCGAAATCCGAACTTGAAATCGGTGGAGCGGCTTTCTAGCTTGCACCCACGTTTTGGTTGTCAGACAGCAGACATCGAAACTAGACGACAAATCACGAATCACGAATACGGATCACGAATCACAACACAGGAGCATCATCTATGTCAAACAGACCCCTTAATGTCGGTTTAGTCGGAGGCGGCAAAGGCGCCTTTATCGTTCACCCCCATCAGAAAGCGATTCATTTTGACGGCACCCGCCGCGTGGTAGCGGGGGCGCTGTTCCCTGATCCCAAGATCGCCCTCGAAGAAGCCGCCAACTGGCCTTATCCCATCAAGGGCTATGGCTCCTACGACGAGATGATCGCCGCCAACGCCTCCCTGCCGGAAGACCAGAAGCTGGACTACATCCTGATCGTCACCCCCAACTTCGTCCACTTCGATCCCGCGATGAAGGCCATGAAGGCGGGCATCGCCGTCTTCTGCGAGAAGCCCCTCTGCCTGAATCTCAAGGAAGCCAACGAGCTGGTGAAGACCTCGCGCAAGCTCAACGTCCCCTTCGGCGTGGCCCACACCTACCTCGGGCACTGGACCAGCCGCCTTAGCCGCTACATCGTGCGCAGCGGGTTGATCGGTGACGTTCGCTGGGTGGACAGCTACTACATCCAGGGATGGCTCGCCACCAAGGTCGAAGCCACCGGCCAAACGCAGGCTGTCTGGCGCGTGGATCCCAAGCGTGCCGGCGGGTCCGGTTGCGGCGGCGACATCGGCACGCATGCCCTCATGCAGCTCCGCTACGTCACCGGCCTGAACATCGAGAAGCTCAGCGCCCAGCTTGAGACCTTCGTCCAGGGCCGCCAACTCGACGACCACTTCACCATCTACTGCCAGCTCAGCAACGGCGCCAAAGCCCTCGTCCGCGCCTCACAGATCTGCATCGGCCACAAGAACGATCTCGGCATCGAAGTCGCCGGCACCAAGGGCACGCTCGTCTGGAAGCAGGAAGAGCCCGAAGCGCTCACCATCATGCTGCCGGGCCAGCCCGACCGCGTCTATTGGCGCGGTGCCGTTAGCCCCGGCGACGGTTTCCTGCCCAAGGATGTCCCCGCCGATCTCATGGCCGAGCCGACCATTCCTTCCGGCCACCCCGAAGCTTTCCACGACGCGTTTGCGCGCCTGCATCGGTGTTTCGAGGCCGACGTGCGCAAATGGAAAGAAGGCAAAGCCTTCAAGTGCGACGGTGCCAAGTATGCCAGCGTCGAGGACGGCTGGATGGGACTGGCCTTCATTGAGACCTGCCTGAAGAGCAGCAAGAAGAAAGGCGCCTGGACGCCGATGCCGAAGGCAATCTAAGCCTCGCAGTCAATTCACCCGAGGGGCGGCACTTCTGTGCCGCCCCTTTCGGCCCGCCGCAGCTTCTGCATTCTTCACTTTACCTTCTGCCCTCTCCAAATCACTCAACCAGGAAGGTAAACGTTTTCCCGAGCCGGTACGACCGATTCTTGCGGGAGGGGTTCTGCAGTTCCAGGAACCCCGTCTGTAACCAGGTCCGGCACAACCCCACGACCGTTCTTTGAGCAAGCCCAAGGTGCCCGGCAATCTCCGCCGTCGTGACGGTTGCGTGCCGCCGAAAGAGTTCCAACAAGCGCCGTTCCCGGGGATCAAGCTTCCGCAACTGCCCGGTGCGGTCGGGCGCGCCCCGTTGTGCCGCCTTGGCTGCCTGTGCGCGGACGGCGGCGAAAGCATCCGCCATTCCTTCGCAAAAGAAGGTCACAAACCGGATCACGTCTGCTTCGGCGCGCCCCAGGTGGTAATTGTGTGATGTGCCCACCGCGAGCGCTTCATAGTATCCGGCCAGGTTTCGGGCATAGTATTCATCCAGCGAGTAGATGCCCTTGAGACCATAGCCTGCCTTGTGCAAAATCAAGTTGGCCAGCAACCGCGCCGTCCGCCCATTGCCGTCGTAATACGGGTGGATCGTCGCCAACTGGTAGTGCGCCCAGGCCGCGCTGAGCGGCACCCGCAATTCACCCATGTCAAGCTGCTGGTTGGTCCACTTCACCAAATCCGCCACGAGCCCGGGCACCGCTTTGGCCTCCGGCGGCAGATAGACAATCTCCCTCGTGCGGCTGCTGCGGATGACGTTTTGCCCGTCGCGATAGGGCGTCGGTTTGGGCTGCCCCGTCAGGACCAATCCGTGGAGGCACCGAAGCTGCCTCTCCGTGAGCGATTTTCCTTCAGCCGCCAGCCGTTCCGTTTCCTCGATCGCCCGATAATGACACCGGACTTCCAGTTCATCGCGCTCCCGTCCCGGGAATCGTGCCCCGGCCACCGCCTCCTTCACCTGTGCCTGCGTCAGCCGATTACCCTCAATCTGAGTGGAATAATGCGTGGACACCAGTCGCGCAGTTTCCCGCAGGCCCGCCAACACTGTTACGTCAATGGGAAGATCCGCCACCGCCTGCCGGTCAGCCTCAATGGACATGAGCGCCCGTGTGATGGCGGGGGTGATGTCATATATGGGAGTGAACACGCAACCCAGTCTAGCACGATGTCAGTTATATGGCAGTTAAATAGCTGTTATTTGGTGCTCAGCTCATCTCGCCGAAGTTGGAGGTCCCGTTGGCGGATCAATCATGAATGATGACTCCGTTAAACGAACTCGTTGATCAGGTTCTCCAGGAACTCCTGCCGGCCGCTGGTATTCGGCGCGGCGTCGCCCTTGCCGAGCATGTAGGCTTCGAGATCCTTGAGGTTGGCCTTGCCAGCCTCGATCTTCGCGCCGATGCCAGCATCCCAGGAACTGTAACGTTGCTTTACGAAGTTCGCCAGGCGTCCGTCCTTGCGGATGGCGGAGGCGATCTTCAGGCCGCGCGCGAAGGCGTCCATACCGCCGATGTGAGCGTAGAACAGGTCAACCGGCTCGAAGCTCTCCCGGCGAACCTTGGCGTCGAAATTCGTGCCGCCGGTCTTGAGGCCGCCCATGCCCAGGATCGAAAGCATGATCTCGGTGGTGAGATAGATGTTGGTCGGGAACTGGTCGGTGTCCCAGCCCAGGAGCATGTCGCCGGTGTTGGCGTCAATGGAGCCGAGGGCGCCGGCGGCGATGGCCACCTCCATCTCGTGCTGCATGGTGTGGCCGGCCAGCGTGGCGTGGTTCGTCTCGAGGTTGAGCTTGAAGTCGCAGAGCAGATTGTATTCGCGGAGGAAGTTCAGGCAGGCGGCGGTATCGGAGTCGTATTGATGCTTGGTCGGCTCTTTGGGTTTGGGCTCGATGTAGAACTGGCCCTTGAAGCCGATGGATTTCTTGTAGTCCACGGCCAGGTGCAGGAATCGGCCCAGGTGATCCATCTCGCGCTTCAGGTCGGTGTTGAGGAGGGTGCTGTATCCCTCGCGTCCACCCCAGAAAACATAGCCTGCGCCCTTGAGGGTGTGGGTGACCTCGATTGCCTTTTTGACCTGGGCCGCGGCATACGAAAATACGTCGGCGTTGCAGCTCGTGGCGGCGCCGTGCGCGAAGCGCGGATGCACGAACAGGCAGGCCGTGCCCCAAAGCAACTGCACCCCCGTGCGCGCCTGCTCCTCCTTGAGGATCTTGACGATGGTGTCGAGGTTCCGGTTGGTCTCGCGGAGCGACTTGCCTTCCGGCGCGACATCCCGGTCGTGAAAGGCGTAGAAGGGGGCGCCGAGCTTCTCCAGGAACTCGAAGGCCACGCGCGCGCGGGTCTCGGCCATCTTCATCGAGTTGGTGCCGTCCTCCCACGGGCGGACGGCGGTCCCTACGCCGAACATGTCGGATAGTTGTCCCCGAATCGTATGCCAGTAGGTGACCGAGAATCGCAGGTGGTCCTTCATGGACTTGCCGTTGATGATCTCGTCGGCGTTGTAGTGCTTGAAGGCGAGCGGGTTCGTGGAGTGCGGGCCTTCGTATTGGATTTTGGAGATGCCGGGAAAGAATGCTTTGGATTGCTTATTCATGATTCTAAAATTATAGGGGCCAAAGCTAGTGTTCCACTGCTCGAAAGACAAGCGGGGACTTGCCGCTGGCGATCGTCCGGCGGCCTACTTCTTATCGAACGCGCCCAGGATTGCCGCGATGGCCGCGCGCCGCACGGCACCGAGCTTATCGTTGTCGCGGGTGGGGTGGACGGCGTTGGTGAGGAGCACGAGATACATCTTGCGGCTGAGTTCGATGCGGATGTAGGTGCCGGTAAAGCCATTGTGGCCGATGGCCCGTTGGTCTCCCCGTTCCGGCCCCCAGCCCAGTCCCCGATGGGAATTCGGGGCGAGGTCGTGCTCGCGGGCGAATTCCCTGAAGACAGCTTGAGAGAGCCACTTGCTGTTCCCGTCATCCGCGCGCAACAGCTCGGCGGCCAGCTTGGCGAGGTCTTCCGCGGTCGAGAACAGGCCCGCGTGGCCTGTGATGCCCTCGCCGGCGCGCGCATTCTCGTCGTGGACAACGCCGCGCACCATGTTGGTGGAGTTCGGCAGCTTCTCCGTGGGGGCGATGCGGGCAAGCATCTGGACCGGCGGATTGCGCAGAGTATTGGTCATGCCAAGCGGCACGAAGACAAGTTCCCGCTCCAGTTCCGCCAGAGGTTTCCCGCCGGCGCGAGCAGCGATCTCCCCGGCCAGACACATGCCGAGGTCGCTGTAGCGGAATCGAGCGCCCGGCTCGCTCTCCAATGGAGTTGTGAGAATGGCGTGAAGCATCGCGGGGTAATTGGTCTGGGTGCGATAGTAGGCTTTCCAGGCTGCCAGTCCGGCGGTGTGGGTCAGCAGGTGCTCGATTGTGATCTGCTTCCGCCAGACCTTGTCCTCAGAGGTAGGCGCCAGATCAATAAACTCGGGGATGTACTTGCTGACCGGATCGGTGACGCGCACTTTGCCTTGCTGGACCAATTGCATGAAGACGGCTGTCGTGCCGGTCACTTTCGTAACCGAGGCCAGGTCGTAGAGGGTGGCGCAGGTGACCGGCGTGGCGCGCGAGTAATCCAACGAGCCGAACGCCGCCGACCACAGCACCTTATCCGCCGTGCCGACTACTACGGTGCAGCCGGGGAAAGCGCGGTCCTCGATGCCCTGCCGAAGGATGGCCGCGGCCCCCGAAAAGTCCGGCGCGCCACCCGCGAAAGCGGTTACCGCGAAGATAGGCAGGAACGAAAGATGTATCAGGCACTTGGCCGCTGCTGCCTGGAGGAATGCGAAGCCAAGAGGTTTAGTGCTCATGAATCCCAAGGGGCGGCACCAGCCCAGTGTTGATAAGCGCTGTGGCGGCGGACGGGGGCCAGTGGTTCTGCAGGTAACGACAATTAACTGCCCTTGCCAGTTGATTATAGGCCGAATTGGTTCTTGTTTTGTCCGGGGGAGTCTTGGGGATCCAGGATGGGGTTGCCCCCCGGTATGGGCGGCATTGTACCCTGGGAGATCTCTTTCTGGTATTTGAGGGTATAGGCCGCTCCCATGATCGCCGATTGTTCGGGAGTCATCGGCGTTTCCGGCGGCCAGTTCTGCTGCGGCCTGGGCGCTGAGGCTGGAGCCCCCAGCCCACTCAATGCAACCGCGCCCGGTGTGGCTGTTCCTGACGATGTAGAAACCGGCATTGCGCCGTAACCCTGGGACGGGACCGCACTATAAGCGTTTGGCGGGGCCCCCCCTCCATAGCCTGAAGGGTTCATGGACGCGCCGGTGGAATTATTCATGCGCGGGTCGCGGGTCATGGGGATGGACCGCTGGTAGCTGCTGCCGGGGGGTGAGAAACCCGGATTTCCGCGCGGAGGCGGCACACCTCCCCCGAAAGCGGGAGGAGCGCCGGGCATACCTGGAGTGGGCGGCGGAGAGTTGGCGATAACCACGCCATTGTTCTTGAAACTGAGGTTCGTGATCGTGCCAAAGTTATTCACCTTCACGGTCCCCGCCTTATCGTCAATTTCCAGCACTTCAATGTCGCCATCGCGCTGGCCCTGGGCGAGAATGAAAGACTGTTCTTCGGCCTTCACTCCGGGTTTGGTCGGCATCATGACTTTCATGAGCGCGCGCTTGTTGCCCAGAAGAGTGGTGATGCCCTGAAGCGTGATTTTAGGGGGCGGAACCTTGTTTTGCTGCTCGTCCGGGGGGGTGGGTGGCGGCGGCGGCTTAAGGCCAAACACATTCCGGTCCACGATTCCCTGGTAGGGACTTCCGGACGCCTGGACGGCCAGCCCGTTTGCCGCTGTCCAGAGCATAAAAGCACCGGCTATGCAACCCGTTGTCGTTACACCGTATGTCATGACATCAATATACTGCTACCCGTAATCGAACACCACCGGGAAATGATAGTTGCGCACGTTCACTTGCAAGGAGGTCGGCTCCCTCTTAGGATACGGGAAATGTTTGACGCGATTAAGGCCCAACTGACGACCGCCGCCGGGAAACTTGTCCATCTGCGGAGGTTTCTTTGACGTAGCCACCGCGCAAAAACGCCTGGGGGAGATCAATGCCCTCATGACGGGTGAAACATTCTGGAACAACCGGGAACAGGCCCAGAAGCTGATTGACGAGGCGAACTCCCTGCGGGGCAAGACCGAGCCGCTGCTCAAGGCGGCGAAGCAGCTTGAGGACTTCCAGGTGATGGTGGAGCTGGGCGAAGCGGAGCCTGCAGCGGCCCAGCTTAGCGTCCAGCGGGAACTGGAAAAGGATCTGGCGGCGTTCTTCCTTGAGGTGGATTCCCTGGAATTGAAGGTGTTCCTGAACGGGCCGCACGACAAGAGCAACTGCATCATGAGCATCAACGGCGGGGCCGGGGGGACCGAGGCCCAGGACTGGGCGGAGATGCTGTCGCGGATGTACCAGCGCTGGGCGGAGTTGCGGGGCTGGAAGTCCGAGGTTACCGACCTGCTGAAAGGGGAAACCGCCGGAGTCAAGAGCGTCACGCTGCTGATCCAGGGCGAGAATGCCTATGGCTTCACCAAGGCCGAGCGGGGCGTACACCGGCTGGTGCGCATCTCGCCCTTCGACTCCAACAAGCGGCGGCACACCAGCTTCGCCAGCGTGGATGTGATTGCCGAGATCGAGGAGGACACGGGGGAGATCGCGATTCCGCCCACTGAGTTCTCAGTCGATACGTTCCGATCGGGCGGCAAAGGCGGCCAGAACGTGAACAAGGTCGAGACCGCAGTGCGCATCACCCACATTCCGACCGGGCTGGTCGTGGCCTCGCAAAGCCAGCGATCACAGCACCAGAACCGTGCCACGGCGATGAAGCTCCTGCTCTCGCGCATATACGCACAGCGGGTGGACGCGCAGAAGGCGGAGATGGAGCGCTTTTATGGGGACAAAGGCAGCATCTCCTGGGGTAACCAGATACGCAGCTACGTTTTCCAGCCCTACCGGATGGTGAAGGACCTGCGCACGGGCGTCGAGACCAGCAACGTGCAGGGGGTGATGGACGGCGACCTGGACACGTTCGTGAACGGCTGGCTCCGGGCCGGCTGTCCCGCCAAGCGCATGCAGGGCGTGAGGGATGAAGAGGAGTAAGATCCGAAATCCGAAGGCCGAAATCCGAAGGAAACCCGAAACCCGAAGCTCGAAAGGCATGAGTCAGATTCTATCCTGCGGCCAATGACGATTCTTGATACCATTGTTAAAGAGAAGCAGCGTGAGGTTGCGCGGCTGCCGCAGCGCACGCTGACGGCGGAGGATTTGCAAGCGGCGCTACGGGCGCGGGGCGACCGGCGGGACTTTGCGGGGGCGCTGCGGAAGTCCGCAGCAGGCCGGTTGGCGCTGATCGCAGAGGTCAAGAAAGCCTCCCCGTCGGCCGGGGTAATCCGGCCTGATTTCGAGCCGGCGCGCATTGCCCGGGAGTATGAAGCGGCAGGGGCGAGCTGCCTTTCCGTGCTCACGGACGAGAAGTTCTTCCAGGGATCGTTGGAGTATTTGCGGCAAGTGCGGAGCGCGGTGAGCCTGCCGCTGCTGCGGAAGGATTTCGTCATTGATGCGAGGCAGATCCTGGAGGCGATCGAGTGGGGCGCGGACGCGATCCTGCTCATTGTCGCGATCCTGACCGATGAACAGTTGCGGCACCTTCATGCCCTGGCGACGGGCGCGGGCCTGGCCGCGCTGGTCGAGGTGCACGACGAAGCGGAGCTGGATCGGGCGCTGGCCGCGGGAGCGGAACTCATCGGGGTCAACAATCGCAACCTGAAGACCTTCAAAGTGGACCTGGCAACGACCGAGCGGCTGGCCGCGCGTTTGCGCGCCCATGCGTCCGCTGTGGAACTCCCGCCGTTGCTGGTCGCCGAAAGCGGCATCCGCACCCGGGCCGATGTCGAGCGGTTGGCTCAATGCGGAGCCCGGGCCATGCTGGTGGGAGAATCACTGATGCGCCACGCCGACATTGCCGCCAAAGCGCGCGAGCTGCTTGGCTGATGCCGATAGCCAGGGGTCAGGGTTGCAACAGGCTGCCGGACGTGTTAGAACCCATTCATCCTTATGGTGCCTGCCTTTCATTCGCGTCGGATTGCGGCGGTGGTCTTAACCAGCCTGCTGGCTTTTATCCGGCCGGGTTTATCGCCCGCAGGCCTGGCTCCCGTCCCGACAACCTCGCATCCGCGCGATACAACGCTCCCTGGCCAAAGCTTGCGGCGCCAAGTCGAGGACGACTGGCTGCGACAGGCGAAAGCCATTGAGGAGGGGGCGGTTGGCGCCGTTTCGACCGAGACGGACGCTCGCGGCGGCTGCGACGGCGTCAAGAATGGCAAATACGCCTTCCATACGGCGCAGGAGCCGAATCCCTGGTGGCAGGTGGACCTCGGTGAGGTAGTCCCCCTGCGCCGAATCGTTGTGTTTAACCGGCTCGACTACGCGCCGGGCCTGCATAATGCCGATAACCTGCGCGTCCTGACATCGGACGACGGCCAGCATTGGACGTTGCGCCACGAGATCCGCGGGCAACACTTTGGCGGCATCAGCGGCGCGCGACCGCTGGAAGTGCTTTTCAAGGATGACCAGGTGCGCGGACGGTTCGTGCGGCTTCAGATCCCCAGTGACGCGCCGATTTTCCTTCACCTGGACGAGGTGGAGATCTACGGCGTTGCCGCCCCCGGGCGGAATCTGGCGCTGCACCGGCCCGCCAATCAGAGCAGCATCAGCCAGTGGTCCACCGCCAAGCGGTTGGCGACGCCCATTGAAAAGCGGCAATATCCGACGGCGGCGTGGATCGAGCGGGGACGAAAGCTGGCGGTGGACTTGCGCGGGGCGGGAACGGAAGTCACGCCCTGGCTCGGAAAACTCGACGCGGCGGCGCAGCTCCTGCGCACGCTGCCGCAGGATGCCACGGAAGAGCCGCGGCGCGCGCTCTACCTCCAGACGCGCTGGATCGTGCGCGGACTGGTGTTTGCCAACCCGGCGCTCGATTTCGACCAGCTCCTGTTTGTGAAGCGCTTCACCCAGGAGACCTACCCCGACGTCTGCCTGAATCACATGCCGTGGGTGTCACGCCCCGGCGGGGACTTGTGCATTCTGTCGCCCCCGGTCGGACAGGGGCTCGCAGCCGCGCTGGCGTCGCCCGGCGAGTCCTCCTTGCGGGTCCGTGGGTTGCTGAACCGGGCGCTGGGCCCCGGCCATGTCCATGGGATGGATTTGTGGTGGGACGGGAGCCGGGTCGTGTTCGGCTATGCGCGCACGCCGGGTGATGAACCGCCCGAGGGCTGGAAGGATCGCGCGCGCAGTTACGGGTTCCGGCGTACGGTCGAGCCGATTCATCTCTTCGAGATCGGTATTGATGGGCGGAACCTGCGGCAGCTCACCTCTGGGGAGTGGAGCGACCTGGACCCGACTTACACGCCTGGCGGGGACATTGTATTCGTCTCCGAGCGGTGTGGCACATCCCTCCAGTGCAACGAATACGACAAGGACGAAACGAGCTGCAACCTCTACGTGATGAAGCCCGACGGCAGCGGCATCCGGCGCCTGAGTGTGAACAAGGACGGCGATTACCTGCCGCACACGCTGGATGACGGCACGGTAGGCTACTTGCGCTGGGAGTATCACGAACGGAGCTGGGCCTTCATCCAGTCCCTCTGGACCATCCGGCCCGACGGCACTGGCGCCGACGCCCTCTTCAAGCAACACTTCGTTAATCCCTGGGCCATCGAGGACGTCCGCTCGATCCCCGGCAGCCGGAAACTGGTATGCGTCGCCGCCGGCCACCACACGCTGGCCGTCGGGCCGCTGGTCGTCGTGGACCCTTCCCTCGGCATCAACGAGCCCAAAGGCATATCGATTGTGACGCCCGACGTGAAGCCGACCGAAGGTGGCATGGACGGCGTGCCCGTGCCTGAGGGCGGCACGCAGGACGCGGGCGGGCTTTACTCGACGCCTTGGGCGCTTTCGGAGAAGTGCTTCCTGGCGTCCTACACCTACTCGAACAAAGAGACCGACGCCAAGGGCTACGGTCTCTACGTGGTGGATGTCTTCGGCAACAAGGATCTCGTCCATCGCGACCCGGAGATTTCCTGCTTCATGCCAACACCGTTGCGGCCCAGGCCGCGCCCGCCGATCTTCCCCGACCTGGTGGACCTTGCCAAAGACCGCGCCACCTGTGTCATCAGCGATGCGAGCTTTGGCTCGGAGGAACTGGCCGGCCGCATCCGCTACGTGCGCATCGCCGAGCCGATCGGCTGGCCCTATGACAACCAGCTCGGCGGCCAGCGCTACGGTGAAAAGGGCCCGCACCTGGTCAACTGGACCCCCATCCGCATCCTGGGTGATGTGCCGGTCGAGCGCGACGGCAGCGCCCATTTCGAGGTGCCCGCCGACACGGCCGTGTATTTCCAACTGCTCGACGAGAACCGCATGGAGCTGCGGCGCATGCGGAGCTTCATCAGCTTTCAACCGGGCGAGAAGCGCGCCTGCGCGGGTTGCCACGAAACGCGCGCTGTCGCGCCGCGCCGGGGTTCGCCGCCGCTGGCCGCTTCCCGGCCGCCGCAAAAACTGATCCTGCCCCCGTGGGGGGACCGCCCAGTGAGCTTCCTGCGCGACATTCAGCCGATCCTGGACCGCCATTGCGTCCAATGCCACGGCGGCCTCAAGCCGGCGGGCGGCCTCGATTTCTGCGGCGGGCTCACCGATTGGTCCCGCGAGAGCGAGCAGTGGTGGGGCCTGGTTCCCGGCTACGGCTTCAACCGCGCATTCGAGACGATCACGCGGGCCAGGCTGGTTGCCGCCGCCGAGCCCAACGTGCAGGACGCCAGCATCACGCCTCCCCTGGCCTACGGCGCGCACCAGAGCAAGCTCCTCAAGGCGATTGATGGGGCGACCCATCGTGAGCGCGTGCAGTTGAATCCCGACGAGCGCCTTTGCCTTACGATGTGGATGGACGCCAACGCCCCCTACCACGATCGCTTTGTCAACAAGCGCGCCGCCGGGAAGGCTTACGACATCGCCACCGACAAGGATCTGTCGCGCCAGATCACGGCGGTGCAGGAGCGCCGCTGCGGGGCCTGCCATAAAGCGGCGGAGGTTTCGCGCCTGGATTGGATTGACCTGGGGCAACCCGATCGCACCCTGTTCCTCCGCGCCCCGCTGAGCAAAGCGGCCGGCGGCACCCAGACCTGCAAGAGCGTCGTTTACCAGGATACCAGCGACGCCGACTATCGCGTGTTGCGGGACCTGGTTACGGCCGCCGCCCGGAAAGCCTGGTCATCCCCCCGCCGCGATCTGCAAGCCTTCAGCGGCAAGTAAGCGGAATCGGAGCATGAGAGTGCATACTGCCATCCTGGCTGCGCTGCTGGCTTTGGCCGGCTTTGGCGCCGGGATGATGCTCGGCCGCTGGATGGTTTTGCGCCAGGCGGCAGCGGCAAATGCGCCGCTGGCTGCTCCCGAGCTCGGAACGAAAGGCGGCAGGCTGCCACTGATCCAGGCGCGGAAGCCGGCGGGTGATGCCGGCAAGACGACAGGCCAGCGCGAGCCGGCGACGATCGCTGAGATGGAAGAGGCGCTCAGGAAAGCCATGCGCGGCGGTAGCCGGGCCAGCAAGGAGCTCAGCGATCTGATCCGCTCGATGAACCCGGCGGACATTCCACAACTGCTCTCCTTCGCCGAGAAGCTGCCTTCCGCCAACTACAAATCCGAGCTGCGCTCCATGCTCCTGGCTCGCTGGGCTGAGACCGATGCAGCGGCGGCGATGGCCTATGCCGACAAGGTTGCCGGTCACCAGCATCGGCTGCAGGCCATCCTCGCGGTTCTGCGGAGCTGGGCGGACAGCGACGCGGAATCCGCCACAGCCTGGGCGCAACGGCTGCCGCCCGGCCAGCTCCGCCGGCAGGCCATCAGCGCCGTCAGTTATGGCCTGGCGCAGAAGAATCCGCAGGCAGCTTTCGCCCTGATGGAAAGCGCGGGGCTGGCCGAGCACCGCTGGGGCATGACGCACCAGGTGTTCAGCGCCTGGGCAGCCAGCGACCCGGCGGGCGCGGCCGCGAAGGCCGCGCAGCTTGCCTCCGGGCAGCAACGGCAGCAGGCCTTTCAAGTGATCGGCTCCCAATGGGCGGAACAAGACCCGCAAGCGGCGCTCGCGTGGGCGAGGGCTTTGCCGGCGGGCCGTGAACAGGCCAGCGCGCTCAGTAGCGTCATTTCCCAGTGGGCCGCCGCGGATCCGAAAGCCGCTGCCGCCACCGCGGTGTCGCTGCCAGCCGGCCAGCCGCGCAACAATGCCCTCGCGGCGGTGGCCTCCCAGTGGGCCGGGACCGACCTGCCGGGGGTGGTCGCCTGGATGCAACAGTTGCCGGAAGGCCAAACTCAGCAAAACGCGGTCAACAGCCTCGCCTGGCAATGGGCTCAGACCGACCCGAAAGGCGCGATGGCCTATGCGCAGACGATGTCGGCAGGTGCGTCGCGCGACTCGTTGCTGAGCAGCATTGGCAACCAGATGGCGGAGCAGGGTCCGCAAGCCGCGCTGACCTGGGTGCAGACTCTGCCGGCCGGCCAGATTCGCAACCAGATCATGGGGAGTGTCGTCACGCAGCTCGCCTGGAGTGATCCGCAGGCGGCTGCCGCCTTCGCTGACAACCTCCCGGCCGGCCAGGCCAGAAGCCAGGCCATTCGGGAAGTCGTGAGCGGCTGGGCGCAGGCAGATGTCGGGGCCGCGGCCAGGTGGGTCGATGCCCTGCCCGACGGCTCATCCAAGCGCGAGGCCCAGCTCCAGCTTGCCGGACAGATGGTGGAAAGCGATCCGCAGGCGGCCGCCGACTATGCGCTCGCGATGCCCGCGGGGCAGACGCGCAATGATTTCATCAACCGCCTCGCCTCGGCCTGGGCCGGCAACGACCTGGCCAGCGCGATCGCCTGGGTGCAGAAGCTTCCGGAAGGATCTGCGAGGCAAAACGCTTACAGCAGCCTGAGCGCCCCCTGGGCCGAGGCCGACCCGCAAGGGGCGGCGGCTGCGGCGCAAAACCTGCCTGCAGGAGAGGCGCAGAACGCGCTGATGGACCGGGCCGCCAACCGCTGGGCGATGGAGAACCCCAAAGCCGCTGCCGCGTGGGCAAGCCAGCTTCCTGAAGGCGAAGCCCGCAACCGCGCCTGGAGCGGAATTGCGGCCGGCTGGGCGCAGACCGAACCCAAGGATGCCGCCGCCTTTGTCTCCACGCTGCCGGCCGGCGACGTCCAGAATCGTGCTGCCGAGGCAGTGGTGGGGACATGGGCACGGTCCGATGCGACGGCCGCCGCTGCCTGGGTTTCTGGCTTTCCCGAAGGTGCCCTGCGGGGGCGAGCCGTTGAGCAAGTCGTTTCCTCCTGGGCGGGCGAAGACCCGGCAGCGGCGGGCCAATGGATCCAGACGCTCCCGGCCGGCGCCTCGCGTGAGTCTGCAATCGGCGCCTACATCAGCCAGGTCAGCGGCTCCGCACCTGAACTGGCCGTTCCCTGGGTGGAGGCGATTGCCGACGAAGCGAACCGCTTCAACCAGATTGAAAGCGTCGCCCGCCAATGGCTGGAATCCGACCGCACGGCGGCGCTGGCCTGGCTGGCCCGGGTCAATCTTCCGGAAGACCGCAAGAAGGGGCTGCTGAACCGGCCGTGACGGGGTGCGGGACGGAATGGTTCCAACGGCCGGGCTATTGCCGCACAACGGCTTGCGATGTTCTGCAGGCCGGCATTACTGGCCCGGTGCCATTTGGACGCCGAAGCTGGTCTGCATGAATGTCTGCATCTGGGAGACGCTGTTTTGCGTAGAATCCATGTAGCCGGCAGCAATGCCGCTGGCGAAGGCGGACGACGCGGAGGTGCCCACGACGAAGTAGTTGGCGCCGTCATAGCAGACGATGCTGGTGCCGGGGGTGCCGAGCGAGACGAAGTTGCCGCGATTCGCATAGCTGGCGACTTTCCCCTGGTCAATCGCCGTCACGGCCGTCACTTCCGGGTAGGCCGCCGGGTAGAAGGGCGTGGTAACCGGCTCATTGCCTGCGGCGGCGAAGACGGGGATATTCTGCTTCTTCGCATCCTGAAGGACGGTGTGCAGAATCGGGCTGTCGCCCTGGCTGCCCAGGCTCATGTTGATAATGCGCGCCCCGCCGTTCACGGCCTGCACGACGCCGTTGGCGACATCGAAGGTGCTCGTGCTCGCGTTGGGGCCATAGACATCAACGGGGAGGATTTGCACGGCCGTGCTGCCCTTGGTCATTGACTGGACGCTGCGCAGGAGGGTCTCGGCCATGGCGGTGCCGTGCGACGGAACACCCGGCTCCAGTTGCGCCGTGCCGGCCACGGAAATGGGCTTGAGCAGGAACTTGTTGAGGTCGCCGCAAAGCGGCTGCATGGCCGTGTCCACCACGCCGACAATGACGCGCCCGTCGGCGGGCGGCGGCTTAAGCTCCAGGTTCAGAGACGCTGCGTTGACCGGGCCAGAGACGCGCGGATCGGCGGGTCGGTCGAGCGCGAAGTTGCTTTCGACGGAAGTGACATCGGAGTTGGAGCTGAGTTGGGTGCGCGCGGCCTCCGCAGCGGCGGCGTCCTCGAACTGGAGGCGGTAGGCGTTGAGGCTGTCAATGCGGCCAATGACCTTCGCGCCGAGCAGCTTTGCTATCTCGTCAATCTTCGCCCCGGGCTTGAGCCGGACGATGAGTTCGTTGGGGATGATCCTGGCTTTGCCTGCGTCGGCGGGCACGGCGGGCCGGACGAATTGAGTCGCGTTCTTCATCGTGGTCCGGAAGACATAGAGGTTGGGGTTGGCGTTGGTGCCGGGCACGAGGGCGAAATTCACGTCGCCGAGCAGCATGTGCAGCGCATCGCCGGGGGGGAGGTCCTGGAACTTGGCGGAAACCTTGTGGGAGAGGCCGGGCTCGACGTAGATGTGCCAACCGGTGGTCGCGGCGACCTGCCCGAGGAGCTGATAAACGTCGCCGGACTTGATGTCGGCGCTGACACGGTTGGTCTGCCACCGCAAGGTGTCGGAGGCCAACATGCGTGTGGCGGCCAGCGCAAGGGCGAGCCAGACTGTGGCGAGGCCCGCGCGGCGCCGGATTAAGGTGTTCATACTTCTCTTATTCAGACTGCGTTTGCCGAATAGCCATTCAATATTCGCCATTTCGCTCCCCGGGGCCAGCCGAAATGAGAATTCATTCCTGGTTGAAATGGGCAGCCATTCCAAGCATCCTCGGCGCGTGAGTCACTTGGACCGAGCCCGTAAAGTGTTTGATATCGAGATCGCCGCCCTCAAAGCGGCGCGCGCCCAACTTGACGGGGCATTTGACCGGGCAGTTGATCTGGTTGTCGAAACGCTGCGACAGCGCGGCAAGATCGTCGTGGTCGGCATCGGCAAGTCGGGACACGTGGGCCAAAAGATTTCCGCCACCCTGACCAGCACCGGGTCCACGAGCGTGGTCCTGAACAGTGTGGACGCGCTGCACGGCGATCTGGGCATCGTGAATGACGGCGACCTGGTCCTGGCGCTGAGCTACTCGGGCGAATCCGACGAGCTGTTGAACCTGCTGCCGGCGCTCAAGCGGTTCCAGGTGAAGATCATTGCGATCACGGGCGCCGCAAAGTCGTCGCTGGCGCACCACAGCGACATCGTGCTCAAGGTCCGGGTGCCACGGGAGGCCTGCCCTTTTAACCTGGTGCCCACGGCCAGCACAACCGCGATGCTGGCAATGGGCGACGCGCTGGCGATGGCCATATTGCAGGCGCGCGGCTTCAAACAGGTGGACTTCGCAAAGTTCCATCCCTCGGGCGCCATTGGCCGCGCGATGCTCCTTCGGGTCGCCAATATCATGCGGAGCGGCCCGCGCAATGCCGTCGCGGCCCAAAACCTGACCGTTAAGGAGGCCCTGCTGGTCATGACGGAGGCCAAATCCGGCAGCCTGAGCGTCGTCAACGGGCGCGGCAAGCTCGTGGGGGTGTTCACCGACGGCGATTTCCGCCGTCGCATCGCCGAGGATGAAGACCTGCTGGCCAAGCCGCTCGAGCGGGTCATGACGCGGAAGCCGATCTGTATCCGCGAGGACGCGCTGGCGGTGGAGGCGCTGAAAGTGTTTGACGCGCACAACATTGACGACCTGATTGTGGTGAATGCGAAGCAGGAGCCGGTCGGCCTGGTGGACTCGCAGGATCTGCCGAAGCTGAAACTGATGTAGGCCGGGCGTCCTGCACGGCCTTTGCTTTGAACGGAATGGAATGTTTCATTTATGAGAAATGCGACCCTGAACCTGGCTGCGGCCGCCTTGCTGGCGCTGACCGGCACGACGATTGCCCAAACCCCCGCCGCTCCGGCTCCCGCGCCCATGCAAACGGCTGAGGAGTTCCAATTTCAGAAGCAGCTCAGCGCCAAGGTCAACTACCTGCTGTTTCTGCCCAGGGGCTACGATGCCAAAGCCGACCGGCGCTGGCCGCTAATCCTCTTCCTGCACGGCGCGGGCGAGCGCGGCATGGACGTGTGGAAAGTCGCCACCCATGGGCCGCCAAAGAATGCCAACCTGAACCCGGACTTTCCCTTCATCGTTGTGTCGCCCCAGTGCCCGGAGCAGCAGATTTGGTCCAAGGACGTGCTGCTGGCGCTGCTCGACGAGATCAGCGCGAAGCACGCGGTGGACGGGCGCCGGATCTACCTCACGGGGCTGAGCATGGGTGGCTACGGCACCTGGGATCTGGGCCTGACTTACCCCGAGAAGTTCGCCGCCATTGTTCCCATTTGCGGCGGCGGGCAGATGATCTCGGTGCTTCTTTCCGGCCGTGACAAGGGGGCAGCTCTGAAATCCCTTGGGATATGGGCCTTTCATGGCGGCAAAGACCCGGTGGTCCCACTCAACGAGTCGCAGCGGATGGTGGACGCCTTGAAAAAGGTGGGCGTGCCCGACGTGAAACTCACCATTTACCCGGAGGCCGGGCATGACTCCTGGACGGAGGCCTACAAGAATCCGGAACTCTACGACTGGCTGCTGAAGCACGAACGGCAGAAGTGATGCCTAATCGAGCCCGCTGGCGACTTTCGCCCGCTGGAGAACCTTCTGTGCGACGACGCGCCCCTTGGCCGCGCCGTCGGCCAGGACCTGGTTGACATAATCCAGGTTGGCCGCCAGTTCAGCGCGCTTGGTGCGCGCGGCAGTGAAATGGTTCCAGTAGTGCTCGAAAAGCGCCTTCTTCAGATCTCCATACCCCAGCCCGCCGGCACGCAGCCGGTCCTCATAATCTCTGGCCGCCTCGGGCGGAGCCACGAGCTTCAGGATTTGAATGGCGATGTTCTGGTCGGCATCGGGCTTTGGTTCCGCGGGCGAGCGGCTGTCCATCTTGATCCCCATCACCTTCTTGCGGAGGGCCTTCTCGTCGCCGAAGATGTCAATGGTGTTGCCGTAGCTCTTGCTCATCTTCTCGCCGTCCAGCCCCGGCACTTTGGCGGTCTCGGCGCGGATCTGCGGCTCGGGGATGACAAAGGTCTCGCCATACTGCTCGTTGAACTTGATGGCAATGTCCCGCGTGACCTCAACGTGCTGCTTCTGGTCCTGCCCGACAGGCACCACGTTCGAGTCGTAGATCAGGATGTCCGCCGCCATCAGCACCGGGTAGGCGAACAGCCCGAAGTTGAAGGAGATGCCCTTGGCCAGTTTGTCCTTGTAGGAATGGCAGCGCTCCAGCAGGCCCATGGGGGTCACGGTGCCCAGGATCCAGGTCAGCTCGGTGACTTCCGGCACGTCCGACTGCCGGAAGAAGACGGTCCGCTTCGGGTCCAGGCCGCACGCGAGGAAATCCAGCGCCACATCCAGCGTATTCCGCCGCCGCTCGGCCGGATCGTAGAGGGAGGTCATGGAGTGGTAATTGGCGATGAAATAATACGCATCGCCCTTTTCTTGCAGCTCACTGGCGGGCCGCATCATCCCGAAGTAATTGCCGAGATGCAGCGTGCCCGAAGGCTGGATGCCTGATAAAATTCGCATAGGGGAAGCTTAGCGGGGCATTTGGAGGTCAGGAAAGCAGGAAAAGAGGGGATTCGTGATGCGTGATGCGTGAAACGGCCCCATACTCCCTTCCCTGCGGTTTGGGGTCCGCATCCGGGAAACCAGCCGGGGTGGTTAGCCAAGATCGGCTGAAGCCAGGCCAGAATTGTCTGTTGACGGTGCGACCGCCTGTTGATAGGGCTGGAAGATGCTTGGCTGGCCTAAAACCAATTCTCCATCACCCGCGCAGCGCTCAGTA
>JAPLUA010000288.1 GCA_026397855.1 Verrucomicrobiota bacterium
TCTTATGGCAACAGGACGGCCATGGCCAGCGCGGGTACTGGCAGCGGAGCGGTGCGGGTTAGCCAACGCATCAGTGGGGTGGCGGCAAGCCAGCCGTATCACTGCCGCCTGGTTGCCAGCAACACTCTCGGGGTAGTTTATGGAGCCGACCAGCCTTTTGCCCTTGCCAAGGGGGTTCTGGCCTGGGGCGACAACTATTACCGCCAGACCAATGTACCGTCAGACCTGATCAACGTCGTAGCTATTGCTGGCCGTGATGCCCATAGCCTGGCGCTCGGCAGCGATGGCGAGGTGTACGACTGGGGCTACGATGGCGATGTCCAGACTGATGTGCCAGCGAACCTCACCAACGCTGTCGGGATTGCCGGCGGCGCTTCGCACAGCAGATTACAAATCTGCGCTACTTAACGGCAGTTGCGACGATGATGCTTTCATCCGCAACGGTGCCAGGGCATCTCAGGGCGAGAGCCGCTCGATCGTCCAGGACTGGTCTGCCTCGCGCGTGTAGCAGAAAGCTCAGGGCGAGAGCCGCTCGATCGTCCAAACCTGGCCTGCCTCGCGCGTGTAACAGAAGCGATCATGAAGCCGGTTTGCGCGCCCCTGCCAGAACTCCATTCGCGTCGGGCGGAGGAGGAAGCCGCCCCAGAACGGCGGGCGCGGGACATCCTCGCCCGGGTATCGGGCCTCGATTTGCCGCCACTTTTCCTCCAGCGCCGCCCGGTCGCAAATCGCCGCGCTTTGATGCGAGGCCCACGCGCCAATCCGGCTTCCCCGGGGACGGCTCTTGAAGTAGGCGTCGGATTCTGCGGAAGGCAGCTTGCTCACGTCCCCGGCGATGCACACCTCCCGTTCCTGGTCCGGCCAGTAAAACGCCAGGGCGGCTTTCGGGTTATCAGCCAGCTCGAGCCCCTTGCGGCTCTCGTAGTTGGTGTAGAACACAAAGCCGCGCTCGTCCACGCCCTTGAGCAATACCACGCGCGCAGAAGGGCGCCCCGCCTTGTCGGCCGTGGCCAGGGTCATGGCGGTGATGTCCAACAGCTCGGCGCCGCCCATGAGGAGCAGGCGCTTGTAAAGGCGGACGAAGAACTTCCGCATCTGACCGCTGGCCCGCGCGCCCTGGACCTGGTCGAACCAGCGCTGGAACTGCCGGATCGGGTCAGCTTCCAGGTCTTTGCGTCGCAGCCCGGTCAGGTTGTACTCTCTTCTCAGATCAGCTATGGACATGGCATTCCCTTTACGCGTCGTGGTTTTCGGGCTCCGCCCGGCGCGCGATCCCGGGCGGAAAGTGCAGCAGGCCCCGGCGGTAGTCTTCCATGCGCCAGCGCAGGAAGGCCGAGCACCGGGCCGTTGTGCCCTTGTTTCGCATGGGCCAGGCTGCCTGGAAATCGTCGTCCAGTTCGCGCAACCGGGCAAGCCCGGCTTTTGCCAGGCGCCCGGCCAGCGCGTTCCTTCCGCCCGCCAGCGCCTGTTGCCAGAGCATGATCCTGCAGGACTGAACCGCCATCCTCGCCGCCAGGTCGAGCTCGGAGGCGAGGATGCTCCCGTCGCGCGTCTCCGGCCGCGACCGGCGCAGCACGGCCCGCTGCGCCTCGACTTCGTCCTCTGCGGCGCGAACCTGCTTCTCCGGGATCCGGGCGTAGTATTTCAGGCCGTCGCGGCACGCCAGTTCGCGCGTCCGCGGCGCCGGAGCAGCAATCACCGCTCCCAGCGGCGTCACATTGAAAGCCTGGTATTGAAGCTTCCGATGGGCCAACCCGAGCGCGAGGGCCGACCTGGCCATGCGCTGCGTCGGGTCGTGAAAGATGTCGCGGCTTAGCACCGGCACAAGGAGCCCCTCATCCGCGGACTTCGCGCACCAGCTCAGCGCCGCGCCCAGGAGGTAGGGTGCCCAGCTCACCGCCAGCGGCTGCGGATGCCCGCCGTCACCCCAGTCCGTGTTCAGATACCCCCCTGCCCCGTGCCTGCGGCCACAATCCGCCGCATGCCGCAGGTTTGCGAAGCCGTTGTCATGCCGGCCAATGAGGCTCATCCAGGCCGAAGTGCCGGGCGCCACGTAGAACGGGATCCTGGAAGCCGCGAACAACTCCGCTTCCCGCTCGAACGGATGGTCCGGCTCGTAGCCCCAATTCAGAGCGATGACGTCCCCGGGCAGCTCCCGGATCAACTCGGGCTGGCTCAGGATGATGTCGCCCCAGAACATCATCTGCCGGCCCCGCGCGGCTACTTCCCGGTGGATCCGCTTCAGGAAATCCACATAGACCCGTCCCGCCCCCCTGACCGCGCACAGCCGCCTGCTCTGTCCGCGGCCCAGATCCCAGGTCTCATCGCAGCCGACGTTGAAGCGCGCGCTGGTGAAACAGGGCAGGAACTCATCATACAGCCCGCGCAGGAACGGGATGGTTCCCGGGTGGTTCGGCGCCAGGGTGGTCGGGTAGCGGACATAAGCGCCGCCCGCGCATTCGTAAGGATCGCGGACCTCCGCCAGTTTTCGCAGGGGCGAATGCTCCAGCCAATAGCGCAAGTGCCCGAACGAATTCTGGTTCGGCACGAAGTCAATCCCCAGCTCGCGGCATCGCGCGTCCAGCCGCAGCATCTCCTCTGCAGTGAGGGCTCCCCACCCGCGCCACACCGGCTCGTAATCCCGATAGGCGAAGGTGTGCTCGATATAGAGCTGGAACTCATTGATCTTGAAATCAGCCAGGTGATCCACCAGGTCCAGCAGCGTCTGCAGGTTTGGCACCCGGCCCCGCGAGACGTCCAGCATCACCCCGCGCCGATCGAAATCCGGATAATCGCGGATCAGGAGCCGCGGCAGCCGCCGCCCATGCTCGCGCAAGAGCTGCCTCAACGTCGCCACGCCTGCCCGCAGGCCCGCTGCCTGCCGATAGTGAAGAGTCACTCCTTCCGCGCTAATCCTCAGCGCGTATCCCTCGGCGTGGTCCGGGGCCTCGTTGCCTTGCAAAGCGCGCATGGCCAGGCGCGGATGACCGGGCGGACCGGTAACCACCTCCAGGTTGACGCCAACACCCTGGGCCGCCGATTGCAGCCGTGCGGCTACGGGGAGAAAAGCTGCGTCTCTCGGCAAAGCCGCATCGAGGTGCAGCACGGCTTGCCGCGGCAGAAGATAGAACCCGGGGTGACGCTCCAGCGACCGCGGATGGGGCAGCAAACTCAGACCCTTCAAGGGATCAGGCCCCCAGGTCTTCCCACGCTATGGTTTGCGGCACGCATCATTCGAGTGCCCAGTTTCGGCCAAACCTTCCCGGCTTTCAAGGCGCAAACGGGCCCCGCGACAGGCCTCGTAACCTCGTAGCCTCGTAGCCGCGGACGTCAGTCCGCGCCATCTTCTCCGGTCGGAGCGGAGATTAGCGCCGACTCACGTCGGCGGCTACGAGGCTGCGAGGCCGCGGGCAGCTCAATTCGGGACAGGTCCGATTGGGGGTTGAGTGCGCTACGGGAGCGGACAAGAATGTCCGCGCTCCAATAACTCAGTGGTGGTGGTTTTGGAAAAATCCAAGATGCGCACTCCCGGTCCCCGACCTGATTTTGGCACTCGCCACGGTCGCTATTATCAGGAGTTGTTGCGGGGACGCTACGCGTTCCTGGTGCCGCCGGGGTCGCGCGTGCTGGAGGTGGGCTGCGGCCTGGGAGACCTGCTGGCAGCGGTCAAACCGTCGCGCGGGCTCGGGGTGGATTTCAGCCCGGCCATGATCGCCCTGGCCCGGGAGCGCCATCCCGGGATGGAGTTCCAGGTTGCCGATGCCGCGGAGTTCGCCGGGGCCGAGAAATTCGATTACATCCTGCTGTCCGACCTGGTGAACGATCTGCCGGACGTGCAGGCGGTGCTGGAGCACCTGCAAGCGGCGGCGCACCCGCGCACGCGGTTGGTGCTGAACTTCTTCAACAACCTCTGGCGCCCGGTGCTGCGTGCGGGAGAAAAGCTCGGCCTGAAGGCCCCTACCCTCCTGCAAAACTGGCTGTCGGCCGATGACACCAGGAACCTGCTGCACCTGGCCGGGTGGGAGGTCATCAAGACTGATGCGCGCATCCTGTGGCCGATCCGCACGCCGCTGCTCGATGGGTTTCTTAATCGCTGGATGGCCCCCCTCCTGCCGCATTTCTGCCTCACCGTGACGCTCGTCGCCCGGCCCAAACCCCAGCCCGCAGCGAGGCCCCAGTATCGTTGCTCGGTGGTCATCCCCGCGCGCAACGAGGCGGGCAATATCGAGGACGCCGTCCGCCGCACGCCGGAGATGGGCCTGGGCACGGAGATCCTCTTCATCGAGGGCCACTCGACGGATGACACCTGGGGTGAAATCCAGCGCGTCGCGGCAAAATACCCATCGCGGAACATAAAGATCCTCAAGCAGCAGAGCCGCGGCAAAGGCGGTGCGGTGCGCGAGGCCTTCGCCGCCGCCACCGGGGATTTGCTGTTCATCCTGGATGCGGACCTGACGATGCCGCCGGAAGAGCTACCCAAGTTCTACGAGATTGCCCGGGCCGGCACGGCCGAGTTCGTCAATGGGGTGCGGCTGGTGTATCCGATGGAAGACCAGGCCATGCAGTTTCTCAACATGATTGCGAACAAGACATTCGGGCTGCTGTTCAGTTGGCTGCTCGGCCAGAAGCTCAAAGACACGCTCTGCGGCACGAAGGTCCTGTTCCGCGCCGACTACGAAGCCATCGCAAAGAACCGCGCGTATTTCGGCGACTTCGATCCGTTTGGCGACTTTGACCTGCTGTTCGGGGCGGCCAAGCTCAACCTGCGGATGGTGGACCTGCCGATCCGTTACCGGGCGCGGACCTACGGGCAAACCAACATCCATCGCTGGAGCCACGGTTGGCTGCTCCTGCGCATGGTGATTTTTGCCGCGCGGCGACTGAAGTTCATTGCATGACCGCACCGTTGGGGCAGCACCAGGCGGAGATTGGGCGGAACCTGCGGGCCTGGGAGGGCAAGCCGCTGCTGCAGAAGATTTACGCAGGATTTTATCGGCGCATCCTGGGGCTGATTGACCACTCCATCCCGGGGCGCGTGGTGGAGATCGGCTCGGGCATCGGCAACCTCAAGGCCCACCTGCCGCAGGCTTTGGCGACCGATCTGTTCCCCAATCCCTGGCTGGACGTGGTGTGCGACGGCTATGAGCTGCCGTTCCGCACGGCGAGCGTTTCGCACCTGGTGCTGTTTGATGTGTTCCACCACCTGCGCGCACCCAATGCGTTTCTGCGGGAAGCCCGACGCGTGCTGGCTCCGGCGGGGCGGCTGATTCTGTTTGATCCCTACATCAGTTGGAGCAGCCACCCGGTTTACGGCCTGCTCCATCATGAGCCCGTGGCCTGGAGTGCCCCGATCAGCCTGACCGGAACGCTTCCGCGTCCCCGGGATTACTATGCGGCGCAAGGAAACGCCACTCGCCTGTTCTTCCGCAAGGAGATTCCGGGCTGGCCGGAGGGTTGGACGATTCTCCACGCGGAGGCCTTTAGCTGTTTTCACTACCTGCTCTCGGGCGGCTACGGGAAGCCAGCGTTCTACCCGGCGAGCTGGATGGAGGCTTTCGATCGGTGCGACACTACGCTTTCCCAGTGGCCCCGGATTTTCGGCGGCCGCTGCCTGGTGGGTTTGCAAGCAGCACAGGTCCGAGGCGCTCCAGCCACCACAGTCCGGCGCAGGTGATCAACCCGAGACAAGAAAGCACCACCCCCACCCGAAATGTCCGGTCTTCGTAGGTCAACTGGACATTGTGCTGTCCGGCGGACACCTCAACCGCCTGGAAGGCGTAATTCGCGCGCCAGATTCTTGCCGGCCGTCCATCCACGCGGCATTTCCAGGCCGGGTAATGGCTTTGGGCGATCACCACCAGGCCGGCGGCGCGAGATTCGGATTGAAGCCAGACGCCCTGGCTGGCGAACCGGGTCACGCGCACGCGCATGGACGGCTGCCGTTCCGCGGCAACAACCCCGCGAGCCTCGATCGGCAAATAGACAACGCGCCGCAAGTCGAGGTTGGTCTGGCATAACGCGTCCAGGGCGGCGCGGTCATCGGCAAAAACCGGCTGCTGGCCGCCAGTCACAATTGGCATGGCCGTCGGGCGGGACACCCAGTCAAACGTGCCTCCCGGCGAGGTGATTTGCGACACGCCCATGAAATCCAGCAAAGGCGAAAGCGCCTGATCCGGGTGGTGGTAAGGCAGCGCGGTCACGCGGGATATTTCACGCGGGGTGAGGGAAAAGAAGCCGTCTATTTGGGGCACCCCATCCAGCAGGTTGCAGTCGGCGCGTGCCGCCAGCCGGTTGCGCCGGTAGGCCAACTCGAGGATGGGGAGCGGACGATAGTTCAGGATTCCCAACGCGGCAGGCGCCACCATGGCGCGCGATTCGCCCAGCCGGGGGGGAGGATTCCACTTCAGTTCCGCGCTGGCCAGGCCGGAAGCATAAACGCCGGGGCGGACTGAAGGGTTCTGGTTTGGCACATGGGTAATCAAATCGAGCCAGAATGCCGCCAGCAGCAGGCAGCCGAGCAGGGTCCGCCCGCGGCCGCGCGACCTGAGAAAGGCGGCCCCGAGAAGGAAGATCAGCGCCAGGAATGCGGCCCGGGACAAGCCGCTTTGCCAGGTAGCGCGCCAGGCATCGGCCGGGATAGGAGATTTCCAGTCGCACGCAACGATCGCAGCAATCAGGAGCAGGAGCATGACAGCCAGGCCCGATTCGAAGCGCCCCGCTCGCGGCGGCTTGCTCGCCAGCGCCGCAACGCCAAAGGCGGCCAGAACATGAGACCGGCGAGCCCTCGCACACGCCAACCACGCGCACGCCACACCGCCACCCCCACGAGCAGCACCGTGCCAACTCCCGCATAATACGAGGAGGTCCAATACTGACCGTTTTGAAAGAAGACGCCTTGTGCCGTGGGAGCGGTCCGGAAAAGCGGGACCAGGAAATTGGCCCAGCCCCAAAAAGGCATCGCCCAATCATGCGAAGCCGAACCGTAGCCGCTATCACGCTGGGAATGCGCCAACAGCTCAAGAAACGGAAGCAGTTGGACCGCGCTGACCAGCGCCACCAAGAACCCCATCAATCCGAACCGAAGGATAATCCGGCCGCAGTCCGAGGAACGACAAATACAGTCGCCGCACGCGAAGGCAGCCAGGATGATCCATGTGAAGAGGATCGGCTCAGGTCCGCCGGTGAGCATCTGCATTGCGCCCGCAAGAACGGTGCAGATCAAACCATTGCGTTCTCCATGCCATCCGCGTCGGCCCAGGTAAATCACCCAGGGTAGCCAGCCCAAAGCGGCCTCGATATTGGGCCACATGAGCGCATTCAGCGACAACCCGTTGAAGGCAAACACGATTCCCGCCAAGGCGGCCGCCAACCGGTTGCGGGTGCAGCTCAAGGCCAGCAGATACATTCCCAGGCCGCCCCAAAACAGGTGGGCCAGACAGAAGAAAGGCAATGACCACGACAAAGGAAGCAGCAGGTAAACCAGCGAAGGCGGGTAGAGGGTCAGCGTGTTCCATTGGGCCAGGAAAGGGATGCCGCAGTTGTTGAGGGGATTCCAGAGCGGCAGCTCCCCCTGCCAGAAGGTTTGGCGCTGAAAGTGAGCCAGCGGATAGCCGAACATTCCGAAGTCGCGTATCACGAAGGTGCGCGCGCCCAGAAGCACGCCGGGAAAAGCGGTGAGAATCAACAGCCCGAGAAGCAGCGCGAACCGGCGGTGTGTCAGCCATTTCATATCGAAGATGGATGCCAAAACGCCAAAGCAATGGGCTCATCATGCTTTGAACGGACGGGCAACGTTGAAGGGTTCATGGCTGGTCAGGAGCATAGACCTGGCAAACGTGCCACGACAAGCACCCAGCTTGCGGAAGGATGCCGACCTCACCCGGAATACCCGGACCTTGTGTCCACTTTTCACACAGCCTTTCCAGCCTTGGGACGACCACGAATTCGCCCGCCGGGCATGGAAGGCGTGGGGAATACAAATGGCAGGCTTTTCAAGAGGCCGCGCTTGCAGAATCCGGCCAAGATGCCATTATGTCCCTTGTATCAGCCTGGGGTGATTTCACTTTGGGATGACGCGACCCGGAATGGCACAGCGTTTGCTGTAGTTCTGGTGCGGTTGCAACGGGCAATTAGTGAACGAAAACAGCAATCATAATAACCCGCCTGTTGCGTGTTCACGCCGCAAAACAACAGAAAGAAAGAACATAGTATGAAAATTAGAACATCACGCACCTCGGGCTTCACCCTTGTTGAAATCATGATCGTCGTGGCCATCATCGGCCTCCTCGCTGCGATCGCCATCCCGAACTTCGTCCGCGCCCGCACCCAGTCGCAGAAGAACGCTTGCATCAACAACTTGCGCCAGATTGATGGTGCCATTCAGCAATGGGCCCTGGAAAACAAGAAAGATACAGCCGCCACTGTCTCTTATACCGAAATCAGCCCCTACCTGAAGAACTCGGTGACCTGTCCGTCGGGCGGCACCACCTTTGGAGACAGCTACACGGTCACCACCGTGTCAGCCGCGCCGGTCTGCCAGAAGGACGCCGCCACTCACTTGCTGCCGGTTCAGACCACCAATTAATTGGCACGTTTCCTGATTCTAGCAGAGGCCTGGGAAGGATTCCCAGGCCTCTTTTTCTGTGTACCAAAGACTTGCGGGGTCACCGCAAAGTCGTTGATTATCCGGAAACGGATTGTCTGACGTCCGGCACAAAAGCAGAGTCGAGTCCGGCACAGGCAAATCAACAACATGCAGACCATACTTGAGACCAGGAACTTGCGAGTCGAGTATCCGGCGCAAGCTAAGGGACAGGGGAGAAAGGCGGCGGTCAAGGACCTGAACCTGAGGGTCTCTGCCGGCGAAGTCTTTGGCTTTCTCGGCCCCAACGGCGCCGGCAAGACGACCACCATGAACGTGCTGCTGGGCTTTGTGAACGCCACCAGCGGCTCGGCCTTCCTTTTCGGCGTGGATGTGCGGGAACCGATCGCCCGGCAGCGCATCGGGTATCTTCCCGAGCTGACCTACTACTACAAGTTCCTGACCGCCGAGGAGCTGCTGCGCTTCTACGCGCGTATTTTCGGCATTCCCCGTGCCGAGGCAGACCGGCGGATTGACCGGCTGCTGAAACTGGTTGAGCTGGAACCCGTCCGCAAGCGCCCGATCAGGACCTATTCCAAGGGCATGCAGCAGCGGGCGGGGCTTGCCCAGGCGCTGATCAACAACCCGGACCTGCTGATTCTGGATGAGCCTACCAGCGGCCTCGACCCGCTGGGCCGCATGAAGGTGCGGGAGATCATCCAGCGCCTGAAGGGCGAGGGAAAGACGGTCTTCTTCTCATCCCACGAACTGGGCGAGGTCGAGACGGTTTGCGACCGGGTTGCCATCATCAACCAGGGTGAGCTTAAAGTGGAAGGCCGCGTCGCCGACCTTGTGGCTGAGCATCAGGCCAACCTGGAGCAGATTTTCCTGAAGATCATTGGCTATTCACCGGAGGGCCCGACATGAACGCCGTTATTGCCATCGCGGGAGTGGTCATCACGGAGCTGTATCGCCGGAAGGATTTCTATGTCCTCTTCGTTCTCACGGCAGTCATCACGCTATTGACCGGGGCGGTCAACTTCTTTAACGACCCCCAGATCGTGCGTTACCTGAAAGAGATCGCGCTGCTGCTGATCTGGATATCCGGGCTGGTCATCGCCATCGGCACCACGGCCCGGCAGATTCCGGCCGAGCGCGAGAACCGGACCATTTTCCCATTGCTGGCCAAGCCGGTGGCGCGGGGTCAGGTGATCCTGGGCAAGTTCCTGGGCTGCTGGTTGGCATGCGGGCTGGCGTTGATCGTCTTTTACCTGTTCTTCGGCCTGGTAAGCGGCTCGCGGGAGCACCACTGGCCACTGGTGAATTATTTCCAGACGCTGTGGCTGCAATGGATGATGCTGGGCGTTGTCATCGGCCTGGTGCTGCTCGGGTCCGTCGTGTTCGCCGCACCGTCATCGAACGCCACCATCGTGCTCGTGATCGTGGTCGGCATCCTCCTGCTGGGGAGCCATTTGAACCAGGTCGCGCTCCAGCAGCCCGAGCCGGTACGCTCCATCGTTTATGCCATCTACTTCCTGGTGCCGCACCTGGAGTGGTACGACGTGCGGGACTTCATCATCTATGACAGTCCTTTGCCCGGGTGGGCAGACTTCGGGCTGGCGACGCTCTACGCGGGGGTTTATGCGGCGCTGCTGCTGTTCGCCACCTGGCTGGTGTTCCGACGCAAGCCGTTGAACTTGTGAAAGGCCGAATTCCTTTCCTGGTCCTGCTGCTCCTCCTGGCGACCTGCTTCAGCCTCGCCACGGTCATCCAGCCGCTGGCGCAAGGCTGGAGCAAACGGGCCGGGTCAGGCAGCGTGCTCAAGATGCTGCTCGGAGACAGCCGCCGGCTGTTTGCCAACCATTTCTTTGTGCAGGCGGACGTTTCGTTCCACAGCGGCTACTACCCGTCCATCTTCGACCAGGCCCAGGCACCCGGGAACAGCCGCCACATGACGGCCAAGGAAGGCGATGCCGCCGAGGAGGAGCATGAGAAACAGATGAATTTCCTCGGGCCGCCGCGGGATTGGGTCGAGCGCTTCGGCCGGCATTTCATCATAACGGCGCATACTCACCTGCAGGGAGGGAAGGAGCGCGAGATGCTGCCCTGGCTGCGCCTGTCAGCGGAGCTGGATCCGCAGAAGATCGAGACTTACACCGTGGCGGCCTACTGGCTGCGCGACATGGGCAAGGTGCGGGAAGCCGAGGATTTTCTCCGCGAAGGCTTGCGCAACAACCCGGACAGCTACGAGATTCTCTTCGAGCTGGGCCGCCTCTACCGCAACAGCCACGGGGACACGGCGCGCGCCCGGAATGTCTGGGACCTGGCGTTGCGCAAGTGGGCCGACCAGGACGCCGCCGGGAAAAAGCCCGACCCGCTGGTGCTCGCCGAAGTCGCGATGAACCTGGCCCGCCTGGAGGAGAAGGAGGGAAACCTGGCCCGGGCAATCAACCGCCTGGAGATCGCCCAAAAAGCGTCCCCCAACCCGGAAGTGCTTCAGAAGCAGATTGACGGGCTAAAGAATAAACCTGTCGCCGCGCCCAGCGAAAGATAAAGCCCGCGTCCGCCTTGCGGTGTCCCCGCAAACTCAGACAGTCCAGACCAGCTCGACGGCCGGAAAACGCACCTTCGGGGCGGCGGCGTATTTGTCATCGGCGCTCCGGTAACCCAGCGCGCAGCAAACGACGGACGCATAGCCTTGTGCGGTCAGCCCAAGAATCCTGTCGAACTCGGCAGGCACGAAGCCTTCAATCGGACACGTGTCAACCGCCAGCAGCGCGGCGCAAGTCATCAAATTCCCCAGGGCGATGGAGGCTTGCCGAGCGGCCCATTGCGGCACCCGGGCGGCAGCCTCCGCGCCCAGCAGGTGACCGACCATCAACTGCCGGTAACCGGCCAACGCCTCGATGCTCCCGCCGCGGGCTTCCACCACGCGATCCAGAAACCGGTCAATCTCCGCCTCGGTCATCGAGGTGCGGGCGGCGAGCACCACAAAATGGGACGCATCCACCACCTGCCGCTGATTCCAGGCATGCGGCATCAAGCGGGCGCGGGTGGCCGGGTCACTGACTAATATGAAACGGTAGGGCTGCAGCCCGAACGATGACGCTGACAACACCAAAGACTCCTGCAGGGTCGCCCAGGTCGCTGCGGGGATCCTCCGGCTGGCGTCGAACGACTTCGTGGCATAGCGCCACTGCATTGCTTCCAGCAACTGTGCTTCAGATACGATAGGCTTCATGTTTGTCAGTTTAGTCCGAAAAGCATGCCCATACCGCCAAGTGAGCGCAAATACAAAGCAGGCCCGCACCCGGGAGCGTGCGCATCTTAGATTTTTCGGAGCGGACATTCTTGTCGCAGCCTCGTAACCTCGTAGCCGCGGACGTCAGTCCGCGCCATCTTCTCCGGTCGGAGCGGAGATTAGCGCCGACTCACGTCGGCGGCTACGATTTCTTGAATCCGTCCTGCCGGGAGCGACAGGCAAATTCCGCATTCTTGGGCTTTGTGTCGGGAGGGCGTATTTGCTTTAATGGAGGCATGACGAAGACCCGACGGGCGGAAATATGCCGCCTGACCAAAGAAACCCGCATCAGGCTCACGCTGAACATTGACGGGACGGGCCGGTCATCCATTAAAACGGGCATTCCGTTTTTCGATCACATGCTGACCTTGTTCGCAAAGCATGCGGTCATGGACTTGAATCTCGAGTGCAAGGGAGACCTGGAGGTGGACGCGCACCACACCGTGGAGGACTGCGGCATTGCCCTGGGGCAGGCATTCGTCGGGGCGCTGGGCGACAAGAAGGGGATACGCCGCTACGGAGCCGGCTTCGACCCCCGCAACCCGTTCACGGGAGAGGGCTACGTGCCGATGGATGAATGCCTGGCCCGCTGCGTGATTGATTTCAGCGGCCGGCCGTTCCTGGTGTGGCGCGGATTGAACGCCTTTGCCGTGCGGACCATCAGCAAGGCGGAGAAGACACAGGACATGTCTAGCGCGTTCCGGTTCGGACTGGCCCGGGAGTTCTTCCAGGGCTTCGCGAACGAAGCCCGGTGCAACCTCCACCTGGAACTGCTTTATGGCGACGAACCCCACCACATCGTGGAGGCCCTGTTCAAGGCCTTTGCCAAGGCCTCAGACCTGGCCTGCCAGCGGGATCCTCGGATTGCGGGCCAGCTCCCCACCACCAAGGGAAAACTGTAACGGCAGGTGAATAAGCCCTGATTTCCTGCCGTCGAACCGATGACCGAAAACAACCATTCCTCGGCTGATGATCCGGCCCTGGTGCGGGCGGCGCAGCAGGGCGAAATGGAGGCATTCGAGGAATTGCTCGGGCGGCATCGTGACAAGATATTCGCCAGGGCGTATAGCATGATGCGGAATGAGGAAGAAGCGATTGATCTTTCTCAAGAGGCATGGGTCAAGGGGTGGCAGCGCCTGCGGCAGTTCCAGGGCGAGGCGAGCTTCGGAACCTGGATGACGCGGATTGTCATCAATCTGTGCCTGGACCAGATACGCCGGCAGAAGCGGCATCGGACCGAGTCCATTGAAGAGCTGGACGAGGCATCGGGCGGTGTGGAGCGGCAAATGCCGGTCGTGATTGTTAACCCGACCAGCGGCCTGGAGCGTGCCGAACTCCGGCAGCGGATTGACCGCGCGCTCGGGCAGTTGTCGTATGAACACCGCACTGTGCTGGTGTTGCATGAATTTGAAGAGATGGAATATAAAGAGATAGCCAGGACGATGGACTGTTCCATCGGCACCGTGATGTCACGGTTGTTTTACGCCCGGCGAAAGCTGGCGGCCCTGTTGGCAGATTTGAAGAAGCAGGATTAGACGTGATGGATTGGGAAGCACAATTGAAGCTCCAGGCATACCTGGATGGCGAACTGCCGGAGGCGGAGAGGCGCCGATTGGAAGCCACGCTCGCACAGGGCGGGCAGTCCTCCCTGCTGCTGGCCGAGCTCAGGCAGACCCGCGAGGTTCTGGCGGGATTCGAGAAGGGAATCCAGATGCCCGAATCACGCGAGTTCTTCTGGTCGAAGATCGAGCGCGAAATCCGGCGCCAGGAATCGCCCGCGCGCGTCCCCGCGCCGGTGTCGTGGGCCGCACGCCTTCGCCGTCTGCTGGTTCCCGCCAGCACCGTGGCCCTGCTCGCCATCGCCGGCTTCTTGACCATCAGGAACGATGGATCGTCGCTCCTTCCGGGCGGGACCGAGATGGAGACCGCGCTGACCGACACGGGAGCGTTCACCTACCGCGATTATTCCGCCGGCACGACGCTGGTCTGGCTTTCCTACCCGGCCGAAAACGAACCGGACGATGATGAAGATGCCGTTACCCTCCAATAGGCGATGACACCCAGGATCAGATCCACGGCACTCCTGCTCGGGTGGGCATTGGCGGCCGCCATCTATTCCGGCAGCGGACTGCGCCTGCAGGCAGCGACCTTGAAGCTCCAAGCCCAGCTTGTGTGGGGCACAAACGACGAGCGCTCGCCCGATCCCAAACACAAGCCGGTGGAGGCCGTCGTTAAGGAGAAGCTGAAAGAGCTGCCACTGAAGTGGAGCAATTACTTCGAAATCAACCGCAAGAACGTTGAGCTGTCGCCCTCCGGCACGAGCAAAGTCGAGCTGAGCGAGAAGTGTCAACTGGAGGTAACGAGCCTGGGCGGCTCGAAGCTCGAGGTGATCCTTTTGGGCAAAGGCAAGGAAACCCTCAAGCGCACGCAGGCTCTCCCAAAGGGTGAAATGCTGGTTCTGGGCGGCAATGCTCCCAATGCCACTGCCTGGCTGGTCGTCTTGAAGCGGATTGAATGACGGAGCAGCCGGCTGCCTCACGGCTCCGCATCCCGGCGGGGCGTTCGCGCAAGGAACCAGAATACCAGGCAGAAGCTGAGCGATAAGCCGGAAACGGCTGCGCCCAGCCGAAACGCCCAATCCTCGTAAACCAGCCGCACACGGTGATGCCCGGCAGGCGCTTCCAGCGCTTGGAAGGCATAGTTTGCCCGCAGCAAATGAACGGGGCGTCCGTCCACGTAGGCCCGCCAGGGGTGGTAATAGGTTTGGGAGAATACAACCATCGAAGGCTTGTCGGTTTCCAGATCCAGTTCCACGAGTTCTGCGGCCCTGCGCCCGGGAACAATGCGGGGAGAGGGCCGGTTCGTCGCGGTGATTCCTGGTCTGGCATCCATTGGCAGAATGACGCTCTTTCGCGCGTCAAACCCCGGCCGTATCATGGCGAGCAAGGCGTTGGTGTCATCAAGGTAAACCGGGCTCTGACCCGCCGTCACAAACGGCAGGAAAGAGTCGCGATGAACCCAGCCAACGAACTGGCCGGGGGCCGTAATCTGGGAAACCGACAAAAAGTCCGCCAGCGACTCAGAGCAGGTGTTGGTAGATCCATACAGCACGGAGCTCAGCTCCCCGCATTGGCGAGGGTAGAGCGAGAAGAATCCGTTCACCTTGGGCACGGCGTCCAGCAGATTGCAGTTGGCAAAATAGCCCATCCGTTTGGCAAGATAGTTATCCTTGGGGTCGCTGGCGATGACCTGCATGAACCTCATCTCAGCAGCGGGCCGCACCATGGCCCTGGACTCGCCCAGGGCGGGCTGCGGCTTCATGTCGAGCCGGGTCCGGGCCAGGTCCAGCGCATAGATCCATGGGGGAGCCGTCGGATTCTGGGGCGGGACGTGGGTCAACACATCAAACCAAAACACGGCAATCAGGAGCAGCGAAAGCCATTGGCGGTCTGCGGGCCTGGCACAGCGCGAGACGGCGACCAGGAGGATGGCCGATGCCAACAGGAAGGCGGCACGGGTCACACCGTTACGCAGCGCAGCCGGAAAGTCATCGCCCGGGAAAGGAAACCGCCAGGCCCATAGGAGGATGCCGCCAACAAGAGCCAGCATCAGCCCCCCGAGGAAGATCACGCGATTACCCCGGGCCGCCTTTTCCCTGCCGGACTGCCTTTGTAGCTGATCGAAGGCAAACCCCGCCATCAGCGGAGCGGCAAATGCGATCACGAGCAGGAACTTCACAGGGTAGGTCATCATGCTCAACTGGGGAATCAGATGCCGCGCCGACCGGTAAACAAAGCTGTGGTCGCCAAAGGACAGGAGAATGGCCGCTCCTGCGGCAAGGCCAAGCAGCCATGCGCGGTACCCACGAACGGTTACAGCGGCAAGCAGCACGAGCAGAAGCGCCCCGATCCCAAGATAATAGGAAGAGGTCCAGGCCTGCTCGTGCTGGAAGAAGACCCCATTGTTCCATACTCTCCCAAAAACCATCGGCACCAGAAAATTGGCCCAGCCCCACGCAGGCATGGACCAGCGAGTGTCCGCGTAGCCCGGATCACGCTGTGAATGGGCGACCAGATCCAGGAATGGCAGCAATTGAACGGACGCCAGGCCAGCCACCAGCAAGACAACCAGGAGCAGCCGCAACGCGGTTCTGAGCAGGGACGCCCGACCGGTGCCGGCGGGCACATCGCCCGGCTGAACCATCACGCGCCCGTCCGAAACCCTGCCGCGCAGGCACTCCCCCGCCCCAAGGCCAAGGACCAGCAGCCACGTCAGCAGAATGGTCTCTGGTCCGCCCGCCAGCATCTGGAACGATCCAGACATGGCCGCAATAACAATACATCGCCCGCCCCGCCGCCAGGCCCGCTCGACGGCCAGCACCACCCACGGCATCCAACTCAGCGTCGCGATGTGGCTCGGCCACATCAGCAGATTGAGCGAGAGCCCATTGAAAGCAAAGATCACGCCGGCTATCGCCGCCGCAGAATCATTGCCTGTCCAGCGCCGGGCGAGAAAGTAGGTTCCCATACCCCCGAAAAAGAGGTGCAGCAGGCAAAAGAAGCCAAGCGACCAGTTCAGGGGGAGCAATAGATAGACCAGCGCCGGCGGATAGAGCGGCATGGTGTTCCACTGCGCAAGAAAGGGAACCCCGCAGTTGTTATAGGGATTCCACAAGGGCAGCTCACCGCGCCAGAAACACTCGCGTTGATAGTGGGCCAGCGGATAGGCGAAGAATCCAAAGTCGCGAATGACGAATGTCTGCAACCCCAGCAAGACCTGCGGGAAGGCGGCGAATATCAGCCCCGCAAGCATGAGCCCGAACCGCCCGGGAGTGAACCATGGGGCCGTCACGCCCGGCGAAGCATGGTGCGAACTGGCTTGGGCCCTGGTTTCAGATGACGTCACGCCCCCAATATACTGACAAGACCGCGGGATAGACAACACCGGGCACCCCCACAATCCCACTATCCCCCCCACCCCGTCTATCGCCGGTTTACCCCGGAGCGGCTCGCGCGGCCGGATATGCCCGTATCCGGCGCGCAAGCCCCATGAGCCGGGTCTAACCGCCGACGCTGGCGAGTTCCTCGCTGGTAGCCACGTTGACGATTTTGAACTGCTCCGCGTGCAGGCCGGGGTCCGCGCGGAAGGAGAGCTTGCCGAAGTAGCGCTTCTCCATCTCGATCAGGTGCTTCTCATCCTCCGTGCGCAGGCGCTCGAGGATGGTCGGGTGGACCACGATCCGCAATTGGAAGTCCGACTCGTCCCGCGAGCGCTTCTTGAGGATTTCACTCAGCTTGCGCTGGATTTCCACGCTCATGGTGAGGGCGCTCTTAACCTTGCCCCGGCCTTTGCAATAGGGGCAATCATCATACACGGCGGCGTTGACACTCTCCGAGTGGCGCTGGCGCGTCATCTCCATCAGGCCAAGCTGCGAGATGGGCAGCACGTGGGTCTTGGCCTTGTCACGCCGCAAGCCTTCTTTCATGCGCTGATAGACCTGTTGCTGGTCCCGGCGCGCCTTCATGTCAATGTAGTCGAGCACGATGAGCCCACCCATGTTGCGCAGGCGCAGCTGGCGGGAGATTTCGTCGGCGGCCTCGAGGTTTACCTTGAGGATCGTGGCTTCCTGGTCCTTGCCGCCCTTGTGGCGGCCGGTGTTTACGTCAATGGCCACCAGGGCCTCGGTCTCGTCCACGACGATGTAGCCGCCGCTCTTCAGATGCACCTGGCGTGAGAATGCATTCTCGAGCTGGCGGGTGATATTGAACCGGTCGAAGATCGGCTGCGGGTCGGCGTAGAGCTTGACTTTGCCGGAGGAGCGCTTGGAGATCTTGGAGATCATCTCGCGCATGCGGTCGTAGGCCTTCGGGCTGTCCACCACGATGCGCTCGACGTCTTCCGTCAGAAAGTCGCGCACCGTGCGTTCGATCAGATCCGGCTCCTGGAAAACGCAGCTCGCCAGCGGGCAGGTCTTGATGCGCTCCTGGATCTGGGTCCACTCCTCGAGCAGGAGGGCGAGGTCGCGCACGAAATACCGTTTCTGCTGCCCTTCGCCCACCGTGCGCATGATCACGCCCATGCCATCGGGGATGGCGAGTTCGCGCAGGATCTTCTTCAACCGCAGGCGCTCCTGCTGGTTTTCGATCTTGCGGGAGATGCCGCTCTGGTCCGAATTCGGAAGCAGGACCAGGTAGCGGCCCGGCAGGACCACGTTCGTGGTGACGCGTGGGCCTTTTGTGCCGATTGGCCCCTTGGTCACCTGGGCGATGATTTCACTGCCCGGCGGATAGAGTCGGGGGATGTCTTTCTGGGTGATCTTGGGCTTCTCGCGCCGGCGGGCGCCGCGATCCACGATCTCCACCCCGCTGTCGAAGCTGTTCGGCACGATGTCCCAGTAGTGGAGAAAGGCGTTCTTCTCGAACCCGATATCCACAAAGGCGGCCTTGAGGCCATCCTCGAGATTGCGCACCCGTCCTTTGAAGATGCTGCCGACCAGCCGCTCCTCGGTCGTGCGCTCGATGGTAAACTCCTCGAGCCGGCCCTCCTCGGACACGGCGACGCGGGTCTCGAGGGTTTCGGCGTTAATGACAACCTCCTTGTGGATTTTCTTCACCGGCTTGATCAGCCGCTGGACCCTCTTCACCAGGCTGGTTGCCGCCGCGCGAATGGTCTCCACGATTCCCTTCGGCTGCTCCTTGAACTCGACGGGCGCAAAGGGCTTCTCTTCCTCCACCTCGGCGGGCGTCTGCATGTTTGGCTCCCGAAAATCGCCCTTTTGCGGCAGTTCCTCCGCTTCCCTTGGCAACCCTTCCGGCGGCAGGCCTGCCGCGATGTTCTCCGCCCGCAACCGCCGCACCGCATCCTGCGTCGGCGGAAAATGCCACGTCGCCACCGCGCCCAGCAACGAGCGGTTCATCTCCTCCGGGAACGGCGAATCTTTCTCATGCGTCCGC